>NZ_JBJGYY010000039.1:0-44776 GCF_054050235.1 Geodermatophilus sp. SYSU D00696
GCCGGCGCACGAGGTGCTGCCGGCGCCGCGCGGCTGGGTCGACCTCGGCCGTCCCGACGCCCGGCTGTGGCTGGGCTCCGGAGCGGGCGGCGAGGACGGGCCCGGCGTGCCCGACGGGGTGGTGCTGTGCCCCGGCGGCGGGAGGGTCGTCGTCTGGCAGGTCGATCCCGCCCGCCCCGCCTGGGCGGACTGATCGACACCCTTGGCGCCGGACGCGGCCGGGGCGTCCTGCACACTGCCCGCACTCCCCGGCGGCCTGCGTGCCGGTGCCCTCCCTGACCCGTCGTCCCGAAGGAGCCCACCTCCCATGACCACCAGCGACGGCCGCGAGGACCTCCTCGCCGGCCTGACGTTCCCGCCCGACTTCGTCTTCGGCGCCGCGACCGCGGCGTACCAGATCGAGGGCGCCGTCGAGGAGGACGGGCGGGGCCGGTCGATCTGGGACACCTTCAGCCACACCCCCGGCCGCGTCGAGCGCGGCGACACCGGCGACGTGGCCTGCGACCACTACCACCGCTACCGCGACGACGTCGCGCTGATGGGCGAGCTGGGGCTCTCGGCGTACCGGTTCTCGGTGGCCTGGCCGCGGGTGGTGCCCGAGGGCGCCGGCCGGGTGGAGCAGCGCGGGCTGGACTTCTACCGGCGGCTGGTCGACGAGCTGCTCGACGCGGGCATCGACCCGTGGCTGACCCTCTACCACTGGGACCTGCCGCAGGCGCTGCAGGACCGGGGTGGCTGGACCGACCGCGACACCGCGGCGCGCTTCGCCGACTACGCGGCGGTCGTCGTCGACGCGCTGGGGGACCGGGTGCGGCACTGGTCGACGCTCAACGAGCCGATGGTCAGCTCTCTGCTCGGCCACATGAGCGGCGCGCACGCCCCCGGCCTGCAGGACCCGGTGGCCGCCTCCCGCGCCGTCCACCACCTGCTGCTCGGCCACGGCCTGGCCGCCGGGCGCCTGCGGGACGCCGGCGTCGGCTCGCTGGGCATCACGCTGAACTTCACGCCGATGAACCCGGCCTCCGACTCACCGGCCGACGTCGACGCCGCCCGCCGGCTCGACGGCCAGCAGAACCGGATGTTCCTCGAGCCGGTCGTCTCCGGCGCCTACCCCGCCGACGTCGTGGAGGACCTCGCGGCCGCCGGGGCGCCCCTGCCGGTGCAGGACGGCGACCTGCAGACGATCGCCGCGCCGCTGGACTGGCTGGGCGTGAACTACTACTTCGAGGAGACCGTGCGGGCCGGGGGGCGCCCCGCCGGCCGGCCCCCGACGTCGTTCATCGGCGGCGAGGACGTCGACGAGCTCGACCCCGAGGGACCGACCACCAGCATGGGCTGGGGCATCAGCCCGCAGGCGTTCACCGACCTGCTGCTGTGGCTCGGCGAGAAGGCGCCGGGCCTGCCGCTGGTGGTCACCGAGAACGGCTCGGCCTGGGACGACGAGGTCGACGCCGAGGGCGCCGTGCGCGACCCCGCGCGGGTCGACTTCCTGCTGCGCCACCTCGCCGCGCTGACCGCGGCCGTGGAGCGGGGCGCCGACGTCCGCGGCTACTTCGCCTGGTCGCTGCTGGACAACTTCGAGTGGGCCCGCGGCTACGGCCAGCGTTTCGGCCTGGTGCACGTCGACTACGACACCCAGCGGCGCACGGTGAAGGACAGCGGCCGGGTCTACGCCGAGGTGCTGCGCCGCCACCGCGAGCGCGCCTGAGCCCGGCGCGGGAGCGCAGGTGGCCTGCGCTCCCGCGCCGCCTCACACCAGCGCGACGACGTCGGCCGCGCAGCCCCAGGAGAGGGTGACGCCCGCGCCGCCGTGGCCGTAGCAGGCCACCACCGGCCGGCCCGCCCCCTCGACGCGCTCGAGGCGCACGGTGGGCCGGCCGGGCCGCAACCCGACCGCGCGGGAGAGCACCGGCGCCTGCCGCAGCTCCGGCACCAGGGCCCGCGCCCGCGCGAGGACGGCGGCCTCGACGTCCGGGTCGGGCTCGGTGCCGGTGGCGCCCTCCACGGCGGTGCCGCCGCAGACGACGTCGTGCCCGCGCGGGACGACGTAGGTCAGCCCGTCGGGGCCGTCCTCGTCGAGCACCCAGCCGGTCAGGCCGGGGTCGGCCAGCCGCACCACCTGGCCCTGCACCGGCACACCGGTGTCGTCGCCGAGCAGCGGGCCCGAGGCCAGCCCCGCGGCGACGACCAGCGCGTCGCCGGGGACGTCACCCAGCCGCGCCACCCGCTCGGGGACGAACTCGACCCCCGCCGACCGGGCGGCGCCGGCGAGCCACGGCAGGTACCGGCCGGTGTCGACGACCGGGAGCGTGCAGCGGGTGCCGCCGGGCGCCCCGGGCGGCAGCTCCGCAGCCGTCGCTGGCCGGTGCGGGATGCCGACGGTCCACCACAGGTCGGGCTCGGGGGTGCGGTGCACCACCGTGCCCGGCCGCAGGGTCACCCCGGTGGCCGGGTCACCGGCGAGGGCGGTGAACACCGTCCGCGAGGCGGCACCCCAGCGGAGCACCGCGTCGGCCGGCGCCGCCCGGTAGGGGAACCACAGGGCCGCGGCCACGGCCGACGTGGTCCCCTCCGGGGGGTCGGCCGCGTGCAGCCGCACCCGGTGGCCGGCCCGCGCCAGCTCCAGGGCGCAGGTCAGGCCGATGACCCCGCCGCCGACGACGGCGACCCGGAGACCCGGGCCGCCGCCATCGCGCTGCATCAGGTGGCGGGGCTGGGGTCCGACCGCTCGTCGGCCGGCGCCGCCTGCGGGTCGCGGACCCGGTAGCGCTCCACCGCCTCGCGCACCTTCGCCCGGTCGAGCTCCCCCCGGTCGGCCAGCGAGGCGAGCGTGCGGACGACGATCGACTCGGCGTCGACGTGGAAGTGCCGCCGCAGCGCCGGGCGGGTGTCGGACAGGCCGAACCCGTCGGTGCCCAGCGTCGACATCCCGCCGGGGACGTAGGGCGCGATGAGGTCGGGGACCGCCTTCATCCAGTCGGAGACGGCGACGACCGGGCCCTCGGCCTCCTGCAGCCGCTGGGTCACGTAGGGGACCTGCGGGTCCTCCTCCGGGTGCAGCAGGTTGCGCTCGGCCACCTCGTCGGCCTGGCGACGCAGCTCGGTCCACGAGGTCACCGACCACACGTCGGCCGACACGCCCCAGTCCTCGCGCAGCAGCTCCTGCGCGCGCAGCGCCCACGGCACCGCCACGCCGCTGGCGAGCACCTGCGCCTTCGGGCCGTCGCCCTGGCCGGGCGCGTACCGGTACATGCCGGCGAGCAGCCCCTGGACGTCGAGGCCCTCCGGCTCGGCCGGCTGGTTGTACGGCTCGTTGTAGACGGTCAGGTAGTACATGACGTCGGGGCTGCGGTGCCCGCCCAGCGGCGCGCCCGGGTCCTCGCCGTACATGCGCAGCAGCGCGTCCCGGGTGATGTGCCCGACCTCGTAGGAGAAGGCCGGGTCGTAGGACACGACCGCGGGGTTGGTCAGCGCCAGCAGCAGCGAGTGGCCGTCCTCGTGCTGCAGACCCTCGCCGTTGAGCGTCGTCCGGCCGGCGGTGGCGCCGAGGACGAAACCGCGGGTCATCTGGTCGGCGGCGGCCCAGAAGGAGTCACCGGTCCGCTGGAACCCGAACATCGAGTAGAAGATGTAGATCGGGATCATCGGCTCGCCGTGCGTGGCGTAGGAGGTGCCGACGGCGGTGAACGACGCCGTGGACCCGGCCTCGTTGATCCCCTCGTGCAGGATCTGGCCCTGCTCGGACTCCTTGTAGGCGAGCATCAGCTCCCGGTCGACCGAGGTGTAGCGCTGGCCGGCCGGGTTGTAGATCTTCTGCGACGGGAACAGGGAGTCCATCCCGAAGGTGCGCGCCTCGTCGGGGATGATCGGCACGAACCGCGGGCCGAGGTCCTTGTCCTTGAGCAGCTCCTTGAGCAGGCGGACGAACGCCATCGTCGTCGCCACCTCCTGCTTGCCCGAGCCGCGGCGCAGGACGTCGAGGGCCTTGTCGTCGGGCGCCTTCAGCGTCTTGAACTCCGCCCGCCGCCGCGGCACCGCGCCGCCCAGGGCCCGCCGGCGCTCGAGCATGTACTGCATCTCGTCGGAGTCCGGGTCGGGCTTGTAGTAGGGCGGCAGGGTCTTGTCCAGCGCCTCGTCGGGGATGGGCAGGTAGAGCCGGTCGCGGAAGGCGGCGAGGTCCTCGGCGGTCAGCTTCTTCATCTGGTGGGTGGAGTTGCGGCCCTCGAAGTGGCTGCCCAGCGTCCAGCCCTTGATGGTCTTGGCGAGGATGACCGTCGGCTGGCCCTTGTGCTCGACGGCCGCCTTGAACGCCGCGTAGACCTTGCGGTAGTCGTGCCCGCCGCGGGAGAGGTCCCAGACCTCCTTGTCGCTCATGGACTCCACGAGCTTGCGGGTGCGCGGGTCGCGGCCGAAGAAGTGCTCGCGCACGTAGGCGCCGTCCTCGGCCTTGTAGGTCTGGTAGTCGCCGTCGGGCGTGGAGTTCATCAGGTTGACCAGCGCGCCGTCGCGGTCGGCGGCCAGCAGCGGGTCCCACTCCCGGCCCCAGATCACCTTGACGACGTTCCAGCCGGCGCCGCGGAAGAACGACTCCAGCTCCTGGATGACCTTGCCGTTGCCGCGCACCGGGCCGTCGAGCCGCTGCAGGTTGCAGTTGACGACGAAGGTGAGGTTGTCCAGCTCCTCGCGGGCGGCCAGGCCGATCAGGCCGAGCGACTCGGGCTCGTCCATCTCGCCGTCGCCGAGGAACGCCCAGACGTGCTGGTCGGAGGTGTCCTTGATGCCTCGGCTGTGCAGGTACCGGTTGAACCGGGCCTGGTAGATCGCGTTCATCGGGCCCAGGCCCATGGAGACGCTGGGGAACTCCCAGAAGTCGGGCATGAGCCGCGGGTGCGGGTAGGACGACAGCCCGCCGCCGGGGTGGCTGACCTCCTGCCGGAAGCCGTCGAGCTGGTGCTCGGTCAGCCGGCCCTCGAGGAAGGCGCGGGCGTAGATGCCGGGGGAGGCGTGGCCCTGGAACCAGATCTGGTCGCCGCCGCCGGGGTGGTCCTTGCCGCGGAAGAAGTGGTTGAAGCCGACCTCGTAGAGCGAGGCGGAGGAGGCGTAGGAAGAGATGTGCCCGCCGACGGCGATCCCCGGCCGCTGCGCGCGGTGCACCATGATCGCGGCGTTCCAGCGGATGTAGGCGCGGATCCGCCGCTCGGTGTCCTCGTCGCCGGGGAAGTACGGCTCCCGCTCCGGCGGGATCGTGTTGATGTAGTCGGTGCTGCGCAGCGCCGGGACGCCCACCTGCTGCTCACGGCTGCGCTGCAGCAGTTTGAGCATGAGGTAGCGGGCGCGCCCGCGGCCTGCGTGCTCGACGACGCTGTCGAGCGACTCCACCCACTCCTGGGTCTCGTCGGGATCGGTGTCGACCAGCTGACTGGGGAGCCCGTCGGTGATGACCGCGCGGGGCTGGCCGGCGTCGCGAGTGGGTTCTCCACCCTGCTGCGGTGAGCTCATGGGTCCATGGTCGCGCGTCGGGCGCCCCGGCGTCACGCGAGGACCCGTACGGCCGCCGTTCCGCGCCGCTCCGGGGTCCGCGCGGCGTCACGCGGACGTCTTGCGCCTGACCAGGCATGCCCTACGCTCCTGCCCACGCGGACCGACGTCGTCGGCGCCGCACGTCCGGGCTCGAGGGGGGTGACATGACCAGGCTGCGGGTGCCCTCCCCGCCGGTCGTGTCCGTCGTCGGCCCACCCCTTCCGCACACGCCGGGGAGCCGGCGTCGCGTGCTCGCCGAACCACGGCCGGCACCCCACGGAGCCTCGGAGGAACAGCAGGGATGAGCGTCGACTCGGGCAGCGCCAGCATGGCGGCCCGGCTGGGCATCAAGCCGGGCATGGTCGTGCAGGAGCTCGGCTGGGACGAGGACGCCGACGAGGACCTGCGCGACTCCATCGTCGACGTCTCCGGCAGCGACATGGTCGACGAGGACACCGACGAGGTGGCCGACGTCGTCCTGCTGTGGTGGCGCGAGGACGACGGCGACCTCGTCGACGCCCTCGTCGACGCCATCGCCTCGCTCGCCGACGACGGCGTCGTCTGGCTGCTGGTGCCCAAGTCCGGGCGGCCGGGCCACGTCGAGCCCGGTGACGTCACCGAGGCCGCGCCCACCGCGGGCCTGGCCCAGACCAGCAGCATCTCGGCGGCCAAGGACTGGTCGGGCATCCGGCTGGTCACCCCGAAGACGGCGCGCACCCGTCGCTAGGGACCCGGTCACGGCACCCCCGGCGGGTGCGGCACGATCGGGCGCATGAGCCTCTCCGTCGGCGACGTCGCGCCCGACTTCAGCCTCCCCGACTCCGACCGTCAGGTCGTCTCCCTCTCCGAACTGCGCGGGACGCCGGTGCTGGTCGTCTTCTACCCGTTCGCCTTCTCCGGCATCTGCACCGGTGAGCTGTGCCAGCTGCGCGACGAGCTCGCCGTCTACACCGACGCCGGCGTGCGCGTGGTCGCGATCAGCACCGACCCGGTGTTCAGCCTCAAGGCGTGGAAGGACCAGCAGGGCTTCGACTTCGCGCTGCTGAGCGACTTCTGGCCGCACGGCGCGACCGCCCAGGCCTACGGGGTGTTCAACGAGAAGGCGGGCATGGCGCTGCGCGGCACCTTCCTGGTCGACGCGGAGGGCAGGATCGCGTTCGCCGAGGTCAACGCGCCCGGTGACGCGCGCGAGCAGTCCGGCTGGAAGGACGCCGTCCAGGCGCTGGCCGCCTGAGGCCCGCCGCCCGGGGCCCTTAAGCTGGGTGGCCGGGGCGCGTAGCTCAGCGGGAGAGCTCTCGCCTTACAAGCGAGTGGTCGCAGGTTCGATCCCTGCCGCGCCCACGACTGTGATGTCTCAGGACGTCGCGGACGCCCGAACCCACGAGTTGTGGGTTCGGGCGTCTCTCATTTCCGGGCGGGGCCGGGTGGTCGGCCGGTGGCCTGGTGGTCCTTGCGAGGATCGAGGGTCAAGTCGCGAAGGAGTTCACCGGTGGCGGCGTTGCTGACGCGGATGTGCAGGTCCTGAACGAGTAGTAGGGCGTCGGTTCGGTGAGGGTTCGGCCGACGCCCATGTGGTGCAGGCGGCCGTTGACCCGCAGCGTGCGCATCCGGCTAGGTCGATCCTGTCGTGGCGGAGTCGGTCGTGGGTGTCGCGGGCGCGGCCGGTGCCGAGGTGCCCCTGGGCCGTGCGGCGTAGGCGGCCGCGGGGGTGGACCAGTGCGGTAGCGAGCGGTGCGGTCGGTCGTGGTTGTAGGCCCGGATGCAGGCGTCGACGAGGGCCTGCAGGCCGGTGATGGCGACCGGCTGCACTGGCTGGGCGACCAACCATTCCCTCATCGTCTGCTGGAAGCGTCCGACCCTGCCGCAGGTGGTGGGGTGGTCGGGGCGGGAGCTCTTCTGCACGATGCCCAGCCGGCGCAGCTCGTGCTCCAGGTGGTTGCGGCCGGCGCGACCGCCGGCGAAGCGGGTGGTGTAGACGGTGCCGTTGTCAGTCAGCGTGGACGCCGGATGGCCGTGCTCGGCGGTCGCCTGGGTGAAGGGGGACCACGGTCGCAGCCGTGATCCGGGCGTGCGCGAAGACGTGTGAGGCCAGCCGGGAGTGGTCGTCGAGCCAGCTGGTGATCTCGGTGTCGGCGCCGGTGGCCAGCCGGTGGTGAGTGACGTCCGACTGCCAGGTCTCATTTCGGCATCCCGGCCTGAACGCGCAGGTAGCAGGCCTTGGGCCGCTCGGCCGACTGGGGGCTCACGGCCCCGGAACGGGTCAGGATCCGGTGCATCGTGGCCCGCGACAGCGTGATCCGGTGCCGGTGGGTCAGGTGCCAGCCGATCGTCTCGGCGCCGGCGTCCAGGCCCGCGTCGTGCAGCTGCTTGCGGATCCGCTGCACCAGCTCGACGGTCGGGGGGGGCGTGGCCCGGGGTGAGGTGTGCGCGCGCCGGGAGCGGGGCTCGAGCGCCGCGTCGCCCTCGGCTCGGTAGCGGGCCAGCAGTTCCTAGAGCCAGGACCGGGAGACGCCATAGGCGGCCACGACCGCCTCGGGGCTGCGTCCCTCGACCTCGACCGCGGTGATGACCAGCCGGGCTTTCGACGTGGTCGAGCCTCAGCCGGCCGTCCGGCATGACCTGCGACACCAGTCCGGCATGTCCCGAGACACCCGTCCGGTGTCTCCTGAACCAGGACACTGCCGCGCCCACGACTCCCACTCGACCTGCGGCGGCACCTCACGGGTGGAGCGTGCTGGGCGGGCGCAGCGGTCAGACGCGGCGTGACACCCGCCTGTCGGGAGCCGCCCATGGGGCTCGCCGTCGTCCCCGACCCGGCTGCCGCCGACACCGCGTGGTCGGAGTGCCGGCGGGACTGGCTGACGGCGTTGCGCGCCCAGGGCAGGAGTCCGAGCGCTGAGCCGGCGAGGGGCGGCGGTCGGCATCGACCGGCTCCAGGCACACCGTTCCGGCACCGTGGCCCACGCCCACCCGGCCGCCGGGCACTGGAACGGGGCTCGTGGACCTCGTCGGATGGTCCAGCGCGCAGGCGGTCCGGCGCTTGGAGGCAGCACTCGGCCCGAGCGGGCGCGGGCCGAGCACCGTCGACTGGGTCTGGGCGACCGGATCCGGTCACCGGAACCCCCAGGGACCAGCAGGGCGTGTCCGGCCACGCGTCGGCCACGGAGTCAGCACACGTGGCCCCACGCGGCCAGGTGTGTGCGCCGATGACCCTCCGGTTCAGGCCTCCGGCGGTGGCGTCCGGACTCTGATGCGGGTGCCCGAGCCGAGCGGAGTGATCGCGCAGTCCCCGCTGCGGCCCCTCCCGGTGTCGCGTCCAGACTGTTGACGGGCAGCGGCTCCCGCGGTGACCTCAGCCGTCGCTGGCGTCACCGGTGAGCTGCTCGGCGGGAGCGACGTCCTCCGCGGTGGCCGCCTGGGTCGCGGTGGAGGCGTCGACCGCCAGCGACAGCGCGCCGGCGTCGCCGCCATCCCCGCCGCTCAGGCCGTTACCGCCGTCCTCGCCGGCACCACCGTCGCCGCCGGCACCTGCCTCGCCGCCGGTCGCGCTCGCGGCTCCGGAGGTCGCGTCGCCGGTGGTCGCAGTGTTCGCGGCCGTGGCGGCGCCGCCGTCGGCACCGGCGACGGCCGTCTGGTCGATGGTGGGGCTGTTCACCGCGACCGACGCCGCGACGGCGTCGCCGCCGTCGCCGCCGTCCCCGCCGTTCCCGCCGCCGGTGTCGTCGACCGTGTCCTGGTCACCCCCGCCGCTGATCGGGGACGACTGCTCGACGATCGGGTCGGCAGCGATCGTGCCACCCGTGCTGTCCGTGCCGCCGTCGCCTCCGGCTCCGCCGTTGCCCCCCATGGCCTCCGCGCTCCCCGACGAGGCGTCACCGGTGACCGCGGTGTTGGCCGCGGTGGCGTCTCCACCGTCACTGACGGCCGTGGCCGTCTGGGTGACCGTGGGGCTGTTCACCGCCGCCGAGACCGCGGTCGCGTCGCCGCCGTCGCCGCCGTCCCCGCCGTTCCCGGCGCTGGCGTCGAGGACGATGGTCTGGTCGCCCTCGCCGCTGTGCGGCCGGTCCCGCTGGGCCATCGGGCCGGTGGTGATCGTGCCGCCGGCGCTGTTCGCGCCTCCGTCACCTCCGTCGCCTCCGTCGCCTCCGACGGCGAGCACACCAGCGGCGGTCGCGTCACCCGTGGTGACGGTGTTCGTGGCGCTCGCGGTGCCCGTGACGGTGACGGCGGTGGCCGTCTGGGTGACCGTGGTGGTGTTCAGCGCCGCCGAGAGCGCGGTCGCGTCGCCGCCGTCGCCGCCGTCCCCGCCGTTCCCGGCGCTGGCGTCGAGGACGATGGTCTGGTCGCCCTCGCCGCTGTGCGGCAGGTCCTGCTGCATCGTCGGGCCGGTGGTGATCGTGCCGCCGGCGCTCCCCGTGCCGCCGGTTCCCCCGGCACCCCCGGCGCCGCCGACGGCCGTCGCGTCGCCGGCGGTCGCCCCGCCCGTGGTGACGGTGGCCGTGGCGCTCGCGGTGCCCGTGACGGCGACGGCGGTGACCGTCTGCGTGACGGTGGTCGTGGTGACGGCGAGGGATGCAGCGATGGCGGTGCCACCGGCCCCGCCGGTTCCCGCGTTACCGGCGCTCGCGTCGTAGACGACGACCTGGTCCCCGTCGCCGCTGTGGGGTAGGTCGAGCTGCACGATCGGCTTGCGGCTGATCGTCCCGCCGGTGCTGCCTGCACCGGCACTGGTGTCGACGACGACGGTCTGGGCGCCCTCCCCGCTGTGCGGCAGGTCCCGCTGGATGACGCGCGGTGTCGAGCCGGTGCCTCCGCCGGGAGGGGCGGCGTGCGCCTGCGTCGAGCCGGCGAAGACCAGCGCACCTGCCAGGAGTGTCGCGGCCGACGCGCGCGTGACCGTCCGGGATGCCATCGTCCGTTTCCTCCGTCGTGCACGTCCTGGGAGGAGGCCCCGGACCCCGTGGCCGGTAGGACAGCCCCCGCTGAGCGCGCCGGCGGCGCGTAGCGGCGACCGTAAGGGCGACGCCGAGGAGGCCGACAGGGACCAAGGGCCCGGCAGGATGCCGAGGGCCGGGCCCGCAGCATGGTGGGCGCCTCGAGGGCTGCTCCGCGGCCGGGGTCGCGCCGGCCGGCCGTCGATGCGGCGTCGGGCTCCATCTCGTCGAGTGGCAGCTGCCGCAGACGGGTGAGGTCGGAGCGGCCGGTGCCGAGGCCGGCGATGGCAGGACGCACCCCCCGGCCCAGAGAGGCCTCACGAGTGAGCGGTCGCAGGTCCGACGCCTGCCGTACCCACCTACCCGTCCGCGCGCCGGGATGCCTGGCGTGCCTCACTGCCGTGCTCTCGGCGGCCCCGGCTCCGGAGGGCGCTGAGTCCCCGGTCGGGGATTGGTGCGGGGCAGCGGCACCCACCCTCGGGCAGCCGTGACCAACGGGACCGTGAGCGCGGTCCGGGTGCTGATCCCGAGCTTGGTGTAGGCGTGCGCGAGGTGCGTCTCGACCGTGCGGACCGACAGGTGCAGTCTCTGCGCGATGGAGGGGTTGCTCAGTCCCTCGGCCGCCAGTGCGGCCACCTCCCGTTCCCGAGCCGTGAGTGGGCGCACACCCACCCGCTGGAGGGCGGGGGAGTGCACGTCCCCTGCCGCTCGGGCGAAGGCGACCGCCCGCGCGGCGGAGGCGGCTGCCCGGCGCCGCTCGCCGGACGCCGCATGCGCCTCGGCCGCCTGCGCGGCGGCGTCGGCAGCGAGGGCGGGGGCACCCATCGACTCGAACTGGGTGGCGACCTGGTCCAGCAGGTCCCCGTCCCCACGAGTCAGCGCGTCGGCGTGTGCGGCACAGGTGCCGACCAGTGGGCCCTCGACGGCTCCCGCCAGCTCCTTCAGCCGTCCCGCTGCCTCGCGGGTCCCGCCGAGACGGACGACGGTGTGCAAGGCGCGTGCCTCCACTGCGGGCTGCCTCGTCCCCGCGGCGCACGAGGCTGCCTCCAGCGCCGCGGCGAGCGCGTCCTCGCGGCGGTGCTCGACGGCCGCCGTCCAGGCGTGGGCGAGGTGGGTCTCCGGCGCGAACACGGTGACCGCGGAGGGACTGGGCGCTGCCAGGATCTGTCGGGCGCGGACCTCGTCCCCGGCCAGGGCGTGGGCCTGGGCCAGCTGTGCCCGACACAGCCCGAGCAGCCCGAGGGGGTCGCGGTCGGCCAGCCCGGTGGCCGCCTCCGCCAGCCACCGGAGCGCCCCGGCCGGACGGCCCGTGGCGAGCGTCGCCGAGCCGACGGCGAGTGCGGATACTGCATCACCGGCCCAGGCGGACCGGGACAGCGCGGACCGGTGCAGCTCGTGGGCCCGTTGCACGGCCTGCCGGAACCGCCCGGACAGCTCCAGCGCCAGGACCTCCGCGTGGGTGAGCGCGGCCCGCGCGGTCGACGACTCCACCGTCGCCGCGCCCTCGTCGAGCGCCGTCCACCCCTGCCCGGCGGTGGTGAGCGCCTCGTCGGCGCGGCCGAGGACGGCGAGGGCGCCGGTCCGCGCGGCACACGCCCACAGCCGGGAGCGCAGATCGCTCCGGGCGCCCTCGGTCAGGTCGAGCGACTCCCACGGTCGTCCGGCGGAGAACAGCAGCAGGCCGCGCACCCCGGACAGCAGGGCCTGCTCGGTTGCCGGAGCAGCGGCGTCGGCTTCCTCGGTCGACCCGAGGCCGTAGAAGCGATTGAGAGTCCTCGTGACGACGAGCTGCTCCTGCTCGGCGGCTGTGCCCGCCTCGGCCTGCCGCACGGCGCACTCGGCCTCCACCGGACGTCCCTGCCACCGGAGCGCCTCCGCCAGGACGACCGAGGCCGCGGTGCGCGCCCCTCGCTCCAGCGCGACCCGGGCAAGCCGTTCGGCGGTACGGTGGTCGGCCGACGCGCAGGCCTGCTGAGCGGCGCGGACCAGGACATCCGCCGCGACCGTCGAGCCACCGGTCTGCAGGAGGAGCTCCGCGGCCCGCACCGGGTCCTCCTCGGTCCATCGTCGCGCCGAGGCGGTCCCGACGAGGCGGAGCTGGAAGCGTCGGGCGGTCGCGTGTGGCAGCTGGGCGCGGAGGCCGATCGCGTGCAGGGGTTCGGTCAAGCGCGCGGTCGGCCCGTGTGGCGTCCCCTCGACGGACACCAACCCCCGGCGTTCCAGGGAGGCGACCGCCTCCGACGAGGTGAGCTCCACGAGGTCGGTCAGGTCCAGCGGACCGCCGACGGCCAGCAGCTCCGCCGCCGCTTGCTCGTCAGGTCCCAGATCGCCGGTCTCCACCTGGAGCACGTCGAGGAGTCGCTGCGTCGGCTCGACGTCGCCGTCCCAGCGCCACACGCCGCCCACCTGGTGCAGGCGACCGGTCTCCGAGCCGGCCGCCACCAGCTCGCGCAGGTGAGCCACGCTTCCACGGCTGGTGCGCCAGAGGAACTCCGTCGTGCGACTGTCCACCGTCCCGTGCACCACCGCGGTGAGCAGCCGGTCGACCTGGCCGCGAGACCACGGCAGCAGCTCGACCCTCGTGGCCAGCCCGTCCTTCCACAGGGCGGCGATGACGTCGGGTGGCCGGGTGCCGCCGCGGACGGTGAGGACCACGCTGGCCTTGCGTGTGAGGACCAGCTTGTGCACCAGGGTGGCCGACAGGTCGTCGAGCAGGTGCGCGTCGTCGATCCCCACGATCACGCGCCCGTACTGCTCGCGCCGGGCGTCGAGTGCGGCAGCCAGGGCGTGCCAGGCCGACGTCGCCTCCGACGTCGCCCCCCCGACCGGCACCAGGTGTGTGAGTGCCCCGAGCGGGATGGCCTCCGTGCTCCGGGTGCAGGTGACCCATTCGGTACCGCGTCGCCGCGTACGCAAGACCCGGATCGCCTCCTGGGCCAGCCGGGTCCGGCCTGCCCCGTGTCGGCCGGAGACCACCACAGCGGCGGGCTCGGCGCCGTCGACCTCCTCGAGGAGGGTGCGCAGCTCCCCACCTCGATCGACGAAGACCCATTCCGCCTCCGGGTGCGCCGACCGCTCGGGCGGTTGACCGGGAAGATCGACACTTCCGGACCCGGGGTCGTCGTGCGGCGGCCCGTTCCCGTGGAATCGCGTCGTCTCCCCCACGGGCCAGTACTTTATGGGGCCGCGCGAGTCTCGGCGGAGGCCGATTGCAGCGGGACCACCCCGGCCGCACGACCGTTCCGCACGCGAGTTGCGAGGCCTATTGTCCTTCGCCTCCGGGAGTCGGTCGATCGATTTCCGGAAACCCGCAGGTCACCGCGTCGGAGCTGCCGTCCCGCCGCTGCCGGACGCGCCTCGCGCGGGGGCCGGTGGTCCCACCGGGGTCGCGCCCACGGTCGGCGGCACGGGGGTCTCGCGTGTCCGTGTCGTTTCCCGCATGTTCCCCAGTCGGCCGCGTGGCGCGCCGAAGTACGTATCGGTAACCGGACGGACAGTGATCAGCGCTGATCAGGGCGGTGCGCCGGGTTGTGGGGGCCATGCGTCGACCGCAGCTGCCGGCGTCGTGGCGACGTCGGGGACTCAGTGCGGTCACACGACCTGCTCGACGGGCGACGCCGGTTGCCCGGTGTCAGTGATGGGCCCGGCTGATCTACGTAGTCCACCGCAGGGGTCTCCGTAGGGCACCTATTCGACATGGGCGGGCGTGGGCATGAACGTCGGTATCCAATTTGACTATCAGTTATTCCCGGGTTGCGCCCCGCAGAGATCTGATGAAATGGTCGGGCCCGTCGACGCCACATGGGGATCGGCGACCGGTCGGGGCTGAGGGAACGTCTGCTGGGCCATTTCATGGCCGTTTTCCATGGTCTCCGGCTGCTGTCTCAGGACCGTCATACCGGACGACCAGGAGGACTCATGTTCGAGGACCAGTACGTCGAGTTGCTGCCCGCACGCACCACCATGCAGGTGGCGATCGACATCACCGGTACCGGCGGCGCCGGTGGCGCCGGCGGCGCCGGCGGCTTCGCTGCCGCGCTCTCGGCCGCGGCGAACGTCGTGTTCGCCGACCAGACGGCGGAGGCCACCTCGGTGTTCGGCGACGCGACCGCCGCGAACGCCGTCGTCACCGGCGACGCGACCGCCGGGAACGCCACTGCCGAGGGTGGTGCCGGTGGTGCTGGTGGCGCCGGTGGCGCCGGCATCGGCGGCGCGTGACCTGGCGCCGCTGACCTGACGTGGTCGGTCGGTGTGGCGCCGGGGAGGCGGTCTGCTCGAAGTCTCCCCGGCGTCCGCCGGCCGTCCCGGCACGACCCTGAGCACCGACCACACCGACCAACCAGGAGGACCCATGTTCGAGGACCAGTACGTCGAGCTGCTGCCGGCCCGCACCACCATGCAGACCATCACCATCAACGGCACGGGCGGCGCCGGTGGCGCCGGCGGCGCCGGCGGCTTCGCCGCCGCAGCGTCGGTTGCGCTCAACCTCGTGGAGGCGAGCCAGACGGCGACCGCCACCTCCGGGTTCGGCGACGCCACCGCCGCGAACGCCGTCGTCACCGGCGACGCGACCGCCGGCGACGCCACCGCCACCGGTGGTGCCGGCGGCGACGGCGGTGCCGGTGGCGCCGGCATCACCGCCGGCTGACCTGACGCGGCCAGCCGGGGGAGCACCGGGCAGGTGACGTGCGTGACGTCGTCCTGGTGCCCTTCGGCCGTCCCGGCACGACCGTAGGAACCAACCGCACCGACCACTCAGGAGGACCCATGTTCGAGGACCAGTACGTCGAGCTGCTGCCGGCCCGCACCACCATGCAGACCATCACCATCGTCGGTACGGGCGGCCCGGGCGGTCCCGGCGGCGCCGGCGGCGACGCCCTGGCGCTCTCCCTCGCGGCCAACGTGGTGGTGGCCACGCAGACCTCGACCGCCGTCTCGGTGTTCGGCGACGCCGCCGCGTTCAACGAGGTCACCACGGGCAACGCCACCTCCGGCGCGGCCGAGGCCACCGGTGGCGCGGGTGGCGCGGGCGGCGCCGGCGGCCCGGGCATCAGCGGCTGACCTGTACGCCTGAACGGCGGTCCCCGCCCCATAGCCTGACGGGACGGGACCGCACGGACGAGGAGGGGGGCGACCGGAACTCGGTCGCCCCCCTTCCGTCCGACACCGGCCGTCGACCGTGCGGCGGCACGGCCCCAGAGAGGACGAGAGCACCAGGTGACGCAGACAGTGCCACCGAGCAGCCTGGCCGGGGAGCCGGCGGCGCTCGACGACCACGTCCGTCGCCTCGCCGAGGGCACCGAGCTGCTCGGTGCGTACGCCGACTCCGGGTACCAGGAGCCGAAGTACCTCGTGTGCCGCGCCGACGGCCAGGTCATGCAGCTGCCCGAGCTCCTGTACCGGGTGGCGGAGTCCCTGGACGGCCACACCGCCGGGGAGGTCGCCGCCGACCTGAGCGCACGGCTGGGCCGGGACCTCACCGCCGAGCAGGTGCTGTACCTCGCCGACGAGCGCCTCCGTCCCGTCGGGCTCATCGCCCCGGAAGCCGCCGAGGCAGGCGACGCGGAGGCGGCGCCGCCTCCGGTCCGTGCCGACCCGCTGCTGGGGTTGCGGTACCGGGTGGACCTCGTCCCGGAACGGGTCGCCCGGCACATCGCCGTGCTGTTCCGCCCCCTCTTCCTGCGCCCGGTCTGGATCGCGGCGGTGGCCGCGTTCGTGGCCGTCGACGTCGCGATCCTCGCCCAGGGCGACCTCGTCGGCCGGCTCACGGCGAGTGTGACGGAGTTCGTCCACCGCCCGGGCCTCACCCTCCTGCTGCTCGCACTGGTCCTCCTCTCCGGGGTGTTCCACGAGTGCGGCCACACCGCTGCCTGCCGGTTCGGCGGCGCTCGCCCCGGCGCCATGGGGGTCGGTGTCTACCTGGTCTGGCCGGCCTTCTACAGCACGGTCACCGACTCCTACCGCCTCAGCCGGACCGGGCGCCTGCGCACCGACAGCGGCGGCGTCTACTTCAACGCCCTCGTCATGACCGCGGTGGGCCTGGCCTACCTCGGTACCGGGCAGGCCTGGCTGCTGCTGGCGGTCTTCGCCATGCACCTGGAGACCACCCGCCAGTTCCTCCCCCTGCTCCGGTTCGACGGCTACTACATGCTCGCCGACCTGATCGGGGTGCCGGACCTGTTCGGCTACGTCGGGCCGGTGCTCAAGAGCCTGGTGCCCGGCCGTCCGGCGGACCCGCGGTTGCGGGCGCTGCGGCCCCGGGCGCGCCGGCTGATCGCCCTGTGGGTGGCGGTCGCCGTCCCGGTGCTCACGTACTACCTGGTCGTGCTCCTCCTCGTCCTGCCCCGGGTGCTGCCGGTGGTGTGGCAGGCCGCGCTCGCGTACGGCGACGTGATGCAGACCGCGCTGGGCGAGGGGGACCTCCCACAGGTCGTCCTGAGCGTGTTCCAGCTGGTCCTGTTCCTCGTGCCCTGGGTCGGCATGGTCCTCGTCCTCTGCATGGTCGGGACCCTCCTTCGTCGCATCGTCGTGTCGTGGGGGTGGACCTGGCTCTCACCCGGCCGGTGGACGGCGGCTCGCCACTACGTCGTGCCCGTGGGACTCGGCCTGCTCGGGGCCGTGCTGGTCCTGCGCGTGACCCTGGTGGCCCTGTCCGCGCCGCTGTCCTCGACCGAGGCCCGGATCGCCGCGAGCGCGGCGGGCGTCCTGGACGTCGGGCGTGCGGCCGCTCCGGCAGTGGGTCCGGGCGAGACGCTCGTACGTGACCAGCTGGCCGCCTTGGCCGGTCTGACCGGCGCGTTCGACCGGCACGCGAACGTCCTGGGTGGCGGGCGTGAGCTGGCCGTCCTGGCCGTCCTCGTCCTGGTCACCTGCCTGCTCCTGGTCTGCGTCGTCCACCGCTGGCGGCCGATGGCCGTCGCCGTCCCCCTGGCGGCGGTGGCCGCGATGGGTCCTGCTGTGTCGACCCTCGCCACCCTGGGGCCGGCCGTGGTGGGGGCTGCCTGGGTGGCCGCGGGCGGCACCGCGCTGGCGCTGGCCGCTCGGGACCGCCGCGAGGACGGCGGCCGGCAGGGGCAGCTCCTGCACCTGCTCCTGGGCGGGGTGGGAGCCGTGGCCGTGGCGGTGGGGATCGCGACGGCGCCGTTGCTCGGCATCCCCGTCTCCGTCGCCGCTGTCCTGCTGGTGGTCCGCCGGGGAGCGGCCCCGGGGCCCGTGGCCTGGTGGACCCCGCTGGCCGTCGCGGCGTTCGGGGTCGCGGTGCTGACCGCACTGGTCGCCCCGGTGCTGCTGCGCACGCGTGCGGGAACCGTGCTCTCCGTCCCGGAGCAGCAGGTCCTCGTGGCCACGGCGCTGCTCGTCGTCGCCGCGGTGTCGACAATGCGCGAGCTCTGGTGGGCGGCGGTGGTGCTGGGGTCCCTGGTCGTGGTCGCGCTCCTCCCCGCGCCGGGTGCCGTAGGGGTCCTCCCGCTGGCCGTGTGCGCCGCCGCCGTGCTCGCCGCTCTGGCCGTGCACTCGCTGGTGCGGCGGCGTCCGGTGGAGCGGCCGCACCCGCTGGTGCGGACGGCGCTCGTGGCGCCCGCCTTCGTGCTCGTCCTCGTCGGCACGCTCTTCGTGCCCGCGGCGCTCCCGGCGTCTGCGGAGCAGTACCTGACCAGCCGGTCGACGGCGGCGTCGCCCACCGCACCGGAGGTGCCGGTGCTGCGGGCGGAGGTGCTGAGCGAGGTCCCGCACGACCCGTCCGCCTTCACGCAGGGCCTGGAGCTGGACGACGGCGTGCTCTACGAGGGCACCGGACTCGCCGGCCGATCCGAGCTACGGGAGCTCGACCCGGAGACGGGGGAGGTGCGGCGGGCCGTCCCGCTTCCCGGGCAGCTGTTCGGCGAGGGCATCGCGGTGACGGGGGACAGCGTCTGGCAGCTCACCTGGCGCGACGGTGTGGTGCTCGAGTGGGACCGCGACACCCTCACGCTGCGTCGGCAGCTACCGCTGGCCGGCGAGGGCTGGGGCCTGTGCTCCGACGGCGCGCGGCTGGCGCGCAGCGACGGCAGCGACCGGCTGTACTTCCACGATCTGGGCACCTTCGCGGAGACCGGCAGCATCGCCGTGACGCTGCGGGGGACCCCGGTGACCCGGCTCAACGAGCTGGAGTGCGTCGGCGGTGAGGTCTGGGCCAACGTGTGGCAGACCGATGAGCTGGTCCGCATCGACACCAGCAGTGGAGCGGTGACCGCGGTGGTCAACGCGGCCGCCCTGCTGGACCCGCAGCGACGGGCCAACGCCGATGCCGTGCTCAACGGGATCGCGGCCCTCGGTGACGACGAGTATTTGCTCACCGGCAAGCTGTGGCCGGTCTCCTTCCGGGTCCGCTTCACCCCGATGTGACCGTGGACCCGTCGTGCCCGATGCACTGGAGGTGGAGCCCGTGATCTCCGACCCTGCATCCCCGCCCCGCCGGCGCTGGCCGCGTGGAGGGCCCGCCCTGCGCCGCCACCCCGGAGTGCTCGCCGGGGTGCTCCTGCTCGTCCTGTTGACCGCCTGCTCGACCTCGCGCGACCCCGGCGGCTCGAGCGCCTCCTCTGGTGCGGCCGGCACCTCCGGTGGCGCCGGCGCGTCCGGTTCGCCCGGCGCTCCGGGGTCCGCCGGCACGTCAGGCTCTCCTGGCGCGCCGGGCTCTCCCGGCGGGAGTGCGTCGGCCGCAGCCACCGCGACGGCGTCCGCCGGCTCCTCCTCCGTCAGCCGCGTGTCCTGCTCCGGGACCTCGTGCTCCGTGACGTTGGCGGGCAACGGTTCGAGAGCGACCGTCTTCGACACGGCGATCTCCTTCCTCGAGGTGCGGGACGGCCGGGCGGACCTCCGCGTCGGGGAGGAGGACGTCTCCCTCGCGCCCGGGCAGAGCGTCTCGTCGGGCCCGCTGGACCTCGAGTGCAGGGCCGTCGGCGCCGACAGCGTGGACCTCACCGCCTCCCTGCGGTGACGGGTCGGTCCGCAGGAAGGCGGTGAGGTCGGAGACCCCGTCGCCGAGGTCGGTGCCGGCAGGTCCTCGCCGGCCTCGAAGGAGTGTGCCCGGACGGGCGGGCACCGCGAACGGCATGCCGCCGACCACCACCGGTGTTGGGCACCCGGGACCGGTGCTCGAGGTCCTCACCCGGCCCGGGTCGCTGACGGCTCGGGGGACGGCTGCATCGCCTGCGGTCACCGAGCCGTCCGCGGCGACGTGCACCGCGACGTGCGCGACCGCCGACGTGTCCCCGAGAGGACCGTCTCGACATCGCCGTCCCTCGCGACGGCGGCGACGACCGTCGTCCCGAGATCGATCCCGAGGCTGCGACTCGCTGGACCCCCCGGCCGGGGACGGGGGTACGCCAAGCACCGACCAGGAGCCCGGCACCACGTCGTCGGAGACCAGCGCGGCGGAACGCCACGAGAGGTACAGGTTCGACCGCTGCGTGAACTCGAGGCTCCGCGATCAGGATCGGCCGATCAGTGACGTCATGGACTGCCGGCAGCCCGGATCCATCCGTGGACGTCACCCGCCGGTCCTGCACTCGAGTCCGACCCGAGCCTGTGAGGTGACCCGGGCGGAGTTCCTCCTCAGGCCGCGACGGGCGGGAGGTAGGCGAACTCGGGGACGTCGGGGCGCGGGAAGGCCGGGCGCAGCGCCAGGGAGCAGCGGAACGGGCGCCAGGTGCCCTCGGGCTGCGCGAGCCGGTCGGCCACCGCGTAGATGACCGCCGGGTTGTGCCCCATGCCCAGGTGGCTGGCGTGGACGGCGATGTTCTCCGACGTCGGCGAGAGCCGGCCCAGGCAGGCCTGCCAGGCGACGATGCCGTCCTGGTGGGAGTAGATCGACGTCGAGGGCACCGGCATCGGCGTCGCCTCGCTCTCGAGCGGGAGCGTGCGCCGCTCCACGTGCAGGTGCGAGTAGCGCTCGAACACCCGGTGGGCGCGGGTCTGGCTGTCGGCCCGCAGCGCGAACGGGCTGCCGAGGGTGATCACCTGGCGTACCGCGTCGGGGGTCTTGCGCGCCAGGTCACGGGCGAAGATGCCGCCGAGGCTCTGCCCGACGAGGCTGACCGGCCGGCCGTAGCGGTCGCCGAGGTCCTCGATGCGCCGGGCCATGCCCTCGACGCACTCCGCCGTCGGCCCGATGTTGCGGCCCAGCCGCCAGCCGTGCACGCGGTAACCGAGCCGCCGCAGCACGCGGCGCAGGGTCACCGTGGACATGTCGTCGGCCATCAGCCCGGGGAGCACGAGCACCGGGTGCCCGTCGCCCACCGGCAGGCGGGGCAGCAGCGGCCGGGCGGCGAGGTAGAGGCCGTAGTCGGCGAACGCGCGACCGACCTCCGTGAGGTAGAGCGGCAGACCCGGTCCCTGGAACTGCTCTCGTGCCACGTCGCCCTCCTCGCCGGCAGCCCCGTCGCCGCCGTACGGCCGGGTACCACTCTCGGGGACCCGTCACACCTGACTGTTCCGGCGCGCGGGAACGCCGGTGAGGAGAGTGTGGCGCAGACCACACCGGTCGCAGGGGTCCCAGGAGCCCGCCGCGCGACAGCCGCGGAGCCGTGGAACCGTACGGAGTCGGCGCGCGGGGCGCTGACGACGGCGGGAGGACGGCGAGTGGAGCACGCACCGGGCACGAGCAGGACGGTCGACCTGGGAGGGCCGGTCCACGTCGTCGACTACGGCGGCGCCGACGACGGTCCCGCCGTCGTCCTGGTGCACGGACTGGGCGGCTCGCACGGCAACTGGGACCTGCTCGCCCCGCTGCTGACGCCGTCGGCCCGGGTGTGGGCGCTGGACCTGCCCGGCTTCGGCCGCAGCGAGCCCGGTGAGCGCCGCGCCACCGTGCCGGCCAACGTGGCCGTGCTCCAGCGGTTCCTGCGCGAGGTGGTCGGCGAGCCGGCCGTGCTCGTGGGCAACTCGATGGGCGGCATGGTCTCGCTGTTCACCGCCGCGGCCGCCCCGGACGCCGTCCGGGCGCTGGTGCTCCTCGACCCGGCCCTGCCCGGTGGCCGCCGCCGGCTGGACCCGCTGGTGGCCGCCACCTTCGCCCTCTACGCCATCCCGGGTGTCGGCGAGCGCGTGCTGTCCGTGCGGCGCGCCCGCCAGACGCCGCTCACCCGTGTGCGGACCATGCTCGGACTGGTCGGCGTCGACCCCGACGAGCTGCCCGCGCCGGTGGTCGACCGGGCGGTGGCGCTGCTCGAGCAGCGCGAGGACGTCGTCGGCATGGACCGCGCCTTCCTCGTCGCCGCCCGGTCGCTGCTGGGGATCCTGCTCCGCCCGCAGCGCTACCGGAGCGCGATGGCGCGGGTGACCGCCCCGGTCCTGCTGGTGCAGGGCGACCGCGACCGGCTGGTGCCGGTGTCGGCCGCGCGGGAGGTCGCCGCCGAGCACCCGGACTGGCGGTACGAGGAGATGGCCGGCGTCGGGCACGTGCCGCAGCTGCAGGTGCCCGAGCGCCTGGCCGACCTCGTGCTGACCTGGCTGGGGGAGGTCGCCGTCAGCGGCTCCGCAGCTCGGTCTTGAGCACCTTGCCGCTGGGCCCCTTCGGCAGCTCGTCGATCACGACCACCTCGCGCGGGTACTTGTAGGCCGCCAGCCGTTCCTTGCAGAACCCGATCACCTCGTCGGGCTCGGCCGACGCGCCGGCGCGCAGGCTGACGTAGGCCACGACCTCCTCGCCGAGCCGCTCGTCGGGCCGGCCGATGACGGCGGCCTCGAGGACGGCGGGGTGGGCGTGCAGGACCTCCTCGATCTCGCGCGGGTAGACGTTGAACCCGCCGCGGATGACCAGGTCCTTCTTGCGGTCGACGATGAAGAAGAAGCCCTCCTCGTCGCGGTAGCCGAGGTCGCCGGTGTGGAACCAGCCGCCCTTCATCGCCTCGGCGGTGGCCTCGGGCCGGTTCAGGTAGCCCTTCATGACGTTGTGGCCGCGCAGCACGATCTCGCCGACGTGGTCGGGGCCGGGCGGCAGCTCCCGGTCGTCGGGGTCGACCACGCGCACCTCGCAGCCCCACAGCCGCTTGCCGATCGAGAGCACCCGTCGCTCCTCGGCGCTGCGGTTGAAGGTGGCGATCGCGCAGGTCTCCGACAGCCCGTAGCCCTCCAGGACCGTGGCCCCGTAGGCCGCCTCGAAGCCCTTGATCACCTCGCCGGGGATCGAGGCGCCGCCGGAGACGCACACCCGCAGCGCGGAGACGTCGCGGCCGCTGAGGTCGGCGTGCATCAGCGCCACGAACATCGTCGGCACGCCGCAGAACACGGTGACGCGGTGCTGCTCCATCGCGTCGAGGACGGCGCCGACCTCGAACCGCGGCACCAGCACCAGCGTCGCCCCGGCGCGGACCGCGCAGTTCATCACGCTGGACAGGCCGAAGACGTGGAACAGCGGCAGCACCGCCATGCCGACGTCGTCGTCGCGGTACTGGAAGGTGTCGGCGGCGACGGTGGCCGCCATGAACGCCTGGAAGTGCGTGAGCTCGGCGCCCTTGGGCCGGCCGGTGGTGCCGCTGGTGTAGATGACCACCGCGGTGTCGTCGGGCGACATCTGCTCGACGTCGGCCGCGTCGGCGCCCGCGCCGCCGGCCAGGAGCGCGTCGAACGGGGTGGTGTCCGCCGGCAGCGAGTCCGCCTGCGCGCCGGGGGAGGGCACCACGTACACGCGGACGTCGCCGGCCTCGGCCGCGCCCTTGACCGCCTCGTCGGCGAACGCGTCGAAGGTGACCAGCAGCCGCGCCCCGCTGTCGGACAGGTGGTAGGCCACCTCGGGCGCCTTGAGCAGCGGGTTGAGCGGGACGAGGGTCAGCCCGGCGCGCAGCGCTCCGAAGTAGGCGAGCACGAACTGCGGCACGTTGGGCAGCTGCAGCGCGACGGTGTCGCCGCGCTGCAGCCCGGCGGCCTGCAGCCCCGCGGCGACCTGCGCCGAGAGCTGGTCGACCTGCCCGTAGGTGAGGGTCAGCGGCCCGAGCCGGAGCATCGGTTTGTCCGGCTGGGCGAGGGCGGACTCCCGCAGGATGGTGGCGAGGTTGAAGCTCATGGACGCTCCCGGCGGTGGGGACTGTGACGCGGGTTACTCCCGGTCCAGTACCGTATCCGCCGCCCCTCACACCCCAGCCAGGGCCACCACCTCGTCCAGTCCCGCCTGCAGGTCGGCCACCAGCCCGGCCGGGTCGGTGACGGCGGCGGAGTCGACGTTGATCCCGATGCAGCACTGCGCCTCGTGCGACAGCAGCGTGATCATCGCCGCGCAGCCGGGGAGCGGGCCGAACGGGTACATCCGGTCGATCCGCGAGCCGGCGATGTAGACCGGGTGGGTCACGCCCGGCACGTTGGACACCTGGACGTCGTTGGCGCTGGTCAGCTGGCCGGAGACCGCGCCGATCACCGGGGCGGGCAGCCAGCTCAGCGTCGGGGCCAGGAGGTCGTTGAGCACGCTGGAGCTCGCGTCGCCGCGCACCGACATGACGAACTCGCGGAGGGCCTGGATGCGGACGGTGGGGTCGGCCTCGTCCAGGGGCGCCGGGAAGCGGGCGCCGGTGAAGCGGTTGCCGCCCTCGGGCGCGTCCTGGGCGCGCAGGCTGATCGGGATGCCGATCGCCAGCGTGCCCAGCGGTGCCCCGTGCCGCTGGTGGTAGCGGCGGAACCCGCCGATCACCGCGGCGAGGTAGCCGTCGTTGAGCGAGCCGCCGGCCGCCCTGGCCCCGGCCTTGAGGTCGGCCAGCGGCACCTCGAGGACCTCGAGGTGCCAGTCGCCGCCGCGTGGGGTCAGCAGGGTCGAGCCCGGTCCCGGCGGGGTGAGCGTGCGCCCGGCCGAGCGCACCGAGCCCAGCGCGGAGCCGACCAGGTCCCAGGGCCGCCCGCCCGCGGTCAGCGCGTCGACCCCGCGGCGCAGCACGGCCAGCGGGGCGGAGCGGGCCGTGCCGACCAGTTGCTCGGTGAGCAGCCCGGTGCGCGAGACGCCGTCGTCGGGCGTGGGGACGGGCGGCTCGGGGCGGGCCGGGTCGTGCTCGGCGGTGCGGCTGTGCAGCTTGCCCATGAGCTGGACCGCGCCCAGCCCGTCGGTGGTGCTGTGGTGGGTCTTGACGACGTAGCCGGCCCGACCGTCGGAGAGCCCCTCGACGAGCATCGCCTGCCACAGCGGCCGGTCGCGATCCAGCGGCGCGGAGACGAACTCCCCGACGACGTCGAGCAGCTGGCGCATCGAGCCGGGGGCCTCCAGCCGGACCCGCCGCACGTGCGCGTCGAGGTCGAGCTCGGGCACGGTCACCCACCGCGGGGTGCCGATGCCCAGCGCCGGCTCCACCACCCGCTGGCGCATCCGCGGCACCATCCGCGAGGCCCACTCGTGGGCGGCGCGCAGCCGCTCCCAGTCGGGCGCGGGGTCGAGCAGCTCGAGCAGCGCGACGTTGGCGCGCAGCCGCGGGTCGGCCACCTCGGCGCGCCACATCGCCGTCTCCAGCGGGTTCATCTCCGGCGCGCTGCCCCAGTCCAGCGGCGGCGCGGGGCTGCGGCTGGGCTCGCCGGCGGTCGGCTCCTCGCTGACCACCGGGCGCTCGCCGCGGCCGCCCCAGTTGGCCAGGGTGCGCAGGTACTGGTCGTGCACCTCGGCGATCCGCTCGTCGAGCTGCTCGACGGTCCAGCCCTCGGTCGGGACCGGCGGGAGCACGCGGACCTGCACCACGCCCGGGTGGATGGTGGTCGCGCCGCGCCACATCAGCTCGCCGGTGTTGCGCAGCACGATCGGCACGATCGGGACGCCGGCCTGCATGGCGACGTGGAAGGCGCCCTTCTTGAACGGGCCGAGGGTGGGGGTGGCCGACCGGGTGCCCTCGGGCGCGACGACCAGCGAGATGCCCTCCCGCAGCCGCTCCACCGCGGGCTCGAGCGCCTTGCGGGCCTGGGCGGGGTCGCCGCGGTCGACGAAGGCGACGTCGGCGAGGCGGAAGGCGAGCCCGAAGCCCGGCGTCCGGGCCAGCTCCTTCTTGGCCACGCCGGTGAACCCGCCGCGCAGCAGCTTCGCCAGCACCAGGACGTCGAGCTGGCTCTGGTGGTTGAACAGGAAGACCGCCGGCCGGGTGGCCAGGTGCTCGGCGCCCTGGACGTCGAGCCGGACGCCGGCCAGCGCGCTGCCGAGTTCACCCGCGAGGGTGATGCCCAGGTCGACCGCCTCGCGCCGGGAGCCGTTGAGCGCGCCGACGGCCAGGCCGGTGGCGAAGCCGCCGACCATGCCGCCGACGCCGGCCACGGTGCGGGCGAGGTCGACCGGCGAGGTCTGCCCGCGCCGGCGGAAGCGGGCGACCGGCCACGAGTAGTGGCGGGCGGCGGCGGCGAGCCCCTTGCCGGGGTTGAGCGCGCGGGCCCGCCCGACCGTGCGCAGGAACGGCACGTCCTCGTCGCCGTTCGAGTAGGCGTAGCTCTGCAGCAGGTCGATGCCGTGCTCCTCGGCGAAGGCGCGCACGGCGGCGGCCTTGCCCTTGCGCCACAGCAGCGGCCCGCCGGGGCGGCCGGTGCAGACGCCGTCGACGATCTCGACGGGGGAGACCAGCACGTGCTCCACGCCGAGGGCGCGGGCGGCCGGCTCGACCTGGAAGCGGGTGGCCGAGGAGGCCAGGACGACGGTGTGCCCGGCGTTGAGGTGGGCGGTGACCAGGCGCCAGGCCTCGGGGAACAGCGACCCGGCGATGCCCTGGACGAACAGCCGCTCCCCGAGCTCGACCAGCTCGTCCTCGCTGCGGCCGGCCCAGGCGCGCATGCCGAGGACGGTGAACCGCTCGAAGTCCTCCTCGGTGGTGACCCCGCGCAGGCCGGACAGCAGCAGCTGCCCCAGCGCGTTCGGCGTCACCTCCAGCGAGCGCAGGTGGTGGCGGGCGAAGGCGGCCAGCGAGTAGCCGTCGATGACGGTGCCGTCGAAGTCGAAGAAGGCGCCCACGCGGGGCCCGGGGGGCGCGGCCTCGACGTCGGCGATCAGCTGCTCCTCGGTCCACACGTTGCTCCGCGCCATCGCCGCGGCGTTCTCGCGCAGCCCGCCGGTCGCCGTCTCCTGGTCGGCGCTCACGGCTCCACCCCCACGTTCTCCCGCCGCGACGCGGCGTCCAACTCGTCGATCACTCCTACTCGGCCGACGACGTCGCGGACTTGAGCGGCCCACTCCTGCCGGCGGCGGGCCAGCTCCTCGCGGCCGGGGTCGACCAGGTCGAGGTTGGCGGCCAGCTGCAGGGCGCTGGCGAACAGCTCGCGGGAGAGCGACTCCGGCCCGTGCAGCCGGCCCTGCAGCAGCATCTGCTGCCCCACGCCGCTGCACTCGGCGAGGAAGTCCGCCTGCACCACCGGCGAGCGCGGGTCGCGGGCGGCCAGCCGCTCGGCGACCACCAGCTGCGCGTCGACGAACGAGCGCAGCACCCGGTGGGCGAACAGCAGCGGCGCCCCGCAGAGCACCTCGCGGCCGTCGGCGGTCTCCCAGTGCGGGTCCAGCCGCTCCAGCTCGGCGGTCAGCGCCTCGCGGTAGGCGTCCCGCTCGGGGAAGAAGAACTCGAACTTCAGCAGGTCGCGCAGCCGGAAGGCCTCCTCCCACCGGTCGACCGGGTCGCGCAGCATCACCAGCTCGGCGATCGCCCGGTCGACGACGTGGTGGATGGCGCTGTTGCGGTAGAAGGCGGCGACCAGGTGCTGGCCGCGCTCGATGGCGTAGACCGGCTCCTCGCCGCCCTCGTAGACGGTGACCACGCCCTGCTGCGCGAGCGCACCGAGCACGCGCTGCACGCCCTGGGCGGTGGCCAGCGCCGAGCCCGAGTGCGGGCGGCCGGTCTCGGTCAGGTAGGCCAGCAGCGGCTCGAGCACCCGCTGCACCTGGCCCAGCGTCAGCGCGCGGTCGCGCACGCCGAGCAGCGCCAGGGTGACCAGCGCCGTCGCCGTCGCAGGGGTGACCGCGTTGATACCGACGGCGACCTGGAACGCGACCTTCTGCAGGGTCAGCCGGCGGGCGTCGGGGTCGGCCGGGTCGGCGCCGTTGCGCAGCGCCGCGGCCAGCGACAGCGGCTCGGCGAACCCGACGTGCACCGTGCCCAGCGGGGTGCGCACCTGCTCGCGGATGTAGGAGGCCATCCACGACAGCCCCTCGCCGCGCTTGGCGGCACCGCCCTGCTCGGCGGCCATGCCGGTGACCTCGCGCAGCTGGTCGTAGGTGATCGACACCGGGACGACGTAGACGTCGTCGACCCGGCCCCGCTCGACGGCGTCGGCCACGTAGCGCAGCAGCCCGTGCCGGGGCGGGCGCAGCTTCCCGGTGCGGGTCCGGCCGCCCTCCATGTACCACTCGAGGTTGAACCGCTTGGCCAGCAGGAAGGCGAAGTACTCCCGGACGGCGAGCTTGTAGACCTGGTCGTCGCCGAAGCTGCGGCGGATGAACACCAGCCCGGCACGCTTGGCGATCGGCCCGACCGGCCAGAAGCGCAGGTTGTCCCCGCCCAGCACGTGGTTGCGCGGGAAGTCGTGCGCGGCGAGCACGTCGGCGAGCACCAGCGGGTCGACGTAGGACCGGTGGCTGGGCAGGAACACCAGCGGGTGCCGCCGGTTGAGCTCGCGCAGGTCGTCGAGCCGCGCGGTGTCGGCCTGCACGTCCCAGGCGCGGGCGTGGACCGGGCGCAGCAGCGCGGTGAACAGCTCGACGGCCATCGGGTCCATCGCCGCGACCAGGCTGCCGAGGTCCTCGACCGCCTCGGCGTAGACCTCCTCCTCCGGGCGCTCCAGACGCTCGGCGAGGGCGGCCACCTCGCCGCGGAACTCGGGGCTGTACTGGATGGCCTCGGCCACGTGCCGCGGCACCTTGGCCCGGTCGCCGACCACCGAGCGCTCGGCCCGGTCCAGCGCCAGCTCGGCCTGCTGGGCGACGAAGTCGGGCAGCGCGCCGCCGCCGTCCCAGCGGCAGGTCAGCTCGGCCACGGTGGCCGGCTCCGCGACCACCACCCGGGCGCGCTCGGGGTCGCGGCGCAGCGCGGCGGCCTGCAGGGCGGCCGGGGGACGGCGCAGCAGCGAGGGGCGGGCGTCGTGCAGCCGCCCGCGCCGGCTGCGGCCCGGGGCCGGGGCGGGCGGACGGCGCGGCGCCCACGCCACCCGGACCGCCGTGACCACGGTGTCCGGGGAGGCCCCGTCGAGGGCCTCGTGCAGGGCCGTGCCGTGCAGCGGCAGCACGGTCACGCGGTCGCCGTCGGCGGGCAGCGCCTCGGCGACCAGCCGGCGCTCCACCTCGCTGGTCACGTCGGCCAGCACGATGGTCGGGACGTCGGCGTCCACCAGCCTGGTCATGTGCACCTCTCTGCGGTCTCGTCGCCGGCCTGCTCGGGGGGCTGCCGGGTCACCGGCCGGCGGCGGTCGCGGCTCCGCCCGCGGGACGCCGAGCCTGCCGGTCCGGCGTCCCGGGCGGAAGCCGCGCTCACCCCGAGCGGAGGGTGGAGCGCAGCGCCTCCAGGCCGGTGTAGCGCGGCCGCCAGCCCAGCTGCTCACGGGCCTTGGTCGTGTCCATGATCGCCGGGTGGCTGGCCGCCTCCACCCACTCGGCCGCCGGCGGCAGGAACGGCAGCCGCGACACCGCCCGCGCGGCCAGCTGCGCCGGCGCCGCGGGCAGCGGCAGCGGGAGGGCGCCGTACTCGCGGGCGACGTCGGCGGCGGTCAGGACGCCGTCACCGGCGATGTTGTAGGCCCCGGGCGGGCCGGCGGCCACGACGCACTGCAGCAGCGCCTGCCCGACGTCGTCCTCGTGCACGAACTGCAGCGGCAGGGCCGGCACCGCGACCGGGACCGGCACCGGCAGCCGCCGGGTGCTCTGCTCGGCCAGCCAGCGCCCGAGCGGGGCCAGCGGGCCGGGCAGCAGGTCCTTGGCTCCCACGGTGTGCGGGCCGAGCACCACCGGCGGGCGCAGCAGGTACAGGGACAGCTCCGGGTGCGCCTCCGCCTCGGCCTGCAGCAGCTGCTCGAGCTCGGCCTTCTCCTGCGCGTAGAACAGCCGCGACGCCGGGCGCACCGGCCAGTCCTCGGTCATGCCCACCGGGTTGTCCGGGTGGAAGCCGTAGGCGGCGAGCGAGGAGGCGTAGACGAACCGGCGCGCACCGGCCGCCGCGGCGGCCCGGAAGGCGTTGAGCGTGCCGTCGACGTTGATGGCGCGGGTCGTCTGGCGGGAGGCGTTGCCGGTGATGAGGAACGCCAGGTGCACGACGACGTCGGCACCGGCGAAGGCCTCGCGCAGCGCGGCGGTGTCGCGCACGTCGCCCTGCCGGTACTCCATCTTCGTCCAGCCGCGGGCCGCCGGGTCGAAGGGCCGGCGGGCGATGCCCACGACCCGCTCCACCCGGTCGTCGGCCTGCAGGAGGGGCACCAGCCCCTCCCCGAAGGTTCCGGTGGGGCCGGTGACGGCGACGGTCAGGTCCTTCTCGGGTGCGGTCACGCCGTTCGGCTACCCGACCCCTCCCGGCCGCAACCGGTTCACCGGGCCGCCGCTGCCTGCTGGCCCTGCGCCAGCCCGACGAGCTCGTCGACCCCGCGGCGGATCCCCTCGGAGAGCACGTCGACGTCGGGGAAGGCGTCGAAGTCGGTGTTGATCCCGAACGTCATCGAGTCGAGGTAGCTGAAGATGCCGATGGAGATCCGGGTGCCGCCGGCGATGGGCACGTACGGGTACGACGAGACCATGCGCCGGCCGAGCACGTAGAGCGGGACGCGCGGTCCGGGGACGTTGGTGGTCACCGCCTGGCACCACATCTGCCCGCCCTGTGCCGCCGCCCGCACCCCCAGGGAGAGCAGCGTGGGGGACACGTAGTCGCCCATCGCGATGATCGACCGGGCGTCGACCGCCTGCATCGTCTGCTTGTACTCGTCCATCTGCCGCCGGATCGAGGTCAGCCGGGCCAGCGGGTCGGGCTCGCCGACGGGCAGGTCGACGAACACCGCCGTCACCTGGTTGTTCAGCGCTCCCCGCTCGTCCTCCCTGCGCACCGAGATCGGGACCATGGTGCGCACGACGGTGTCCCCGCCGAGTGCGCCGCGGCCCTGCAGCAGGTCGCGGAAGCCGCGGGTGATAGCGGTGAGCACGACGTCGTTGACGGTGCCGCCGAGCGCGGTGCGCGCGGTCTTGAGCTCGGTGAGCTCGGCGTCGGCCCACGCCCACCGCCGGTGGGGGCCGATCGGGCCGGTGAGCGTGCGGGCCAGCGGGGTGAGCGCCTGCCGGGCCAGCGTGGGCAGCCCGGCCGCCGCCGCGCGGGCGCCCTTGACCAGGCTCCGCGCGCCGCCGGTCACCGCCTGCGGGCCGGGCAGCGAGGTGAGCTGGCGCAGCGGCGTGGTGACCGTCTCGGCCACCGCGCCGGCCGCCATCGCCAGGCCCGAGGGGCTGCGCTGCGGTGTCCAGTCCCGCGGCGCCGCGTGCTCGGCCTCGGGGTCGAGGTCGAACATGACCTGCATCAGGTCGGTGCCGGCGACGCCGTCGACCATGCAGTGGTGGACCTTGGAGATGATCGCCCAGCGGTCGTCCTCCAGGCCCTCGACCAGCCACACCTCCCACAGCGGCTTGGCCATGTCCAGCCGCTGGCCGAGCACGCGCCCGGCGAGGTTGCGCAGCTGCTCCCGCCCGCCCGGCTTCGGCAGGGCGGTGTGCCGCACGTGGTAGAGGATCTGGAAGTGCGGGTCGTCGACCCACAGCGGCCGGCCCAGGTTGAGCGGCACCTCGCGCACCCGCTGCCGGTACCGCGGCACCAGCGGCAGCTTGCTCAGCAGCAGCCGCACCAGGTCGCCGTAGGACGGTGCCGGGCCCTCGAACACGGCCACGGAGCCCACGTGCAGCGGCGCGTTCTCGGTCTCGGCGTAGTAGAAGCCGGCATCGGTGGCGCTCAGGCGGTCCACGGGGGGTCACTCCTCGGGCTCGACGAGACGGTCTCGTCCGGTACCTGTCCCGCAGGTCGCCCGGCGTAACACGGGCGTGGAGCGCGGGACACGGTGGGCACCGGTCGGGTTCAGCCTGCCTGCCGGGCCTCGCCGGAGCCAGCCGTCCCCACCCGGTCGAGGAGGGCGACGAGCGCGGCGTCGACGACCGCGGTGCGGGTGAGGTTGACGCTGTGCCCGGCGCCGGGGACGACGAGGAGCTCGGCGCGCGGCCCCAGCAGCTCGGCCAGCCGGCGGCCGTGTGCGGCCGGGGTCAGCCGGTCGTGCTCCGCGGCGACGACGGTGACCGGCACCCGGCCGAGCACCGGCAGCGCCGCGGTCTCGTCGTGGTCGAGGAACGTGCCGTAGAAGGCCATGGTGATCGTCAGCGGCGTCTCCTCGAGCATCTCCTGCACGGCCCGCACCGCCTCGGGGGTCGCGTCGTCCCTGCCGAACAGGTACGTGCGCACGAAGCGGTGGCCGATCCGGGTGCCGCGGCGCCGGTAGCGCTCGAGCAGCGGGGCGAGCAGCCGCAGCCACCACAGGTACAGCGGCAGCAGCCGCAGTGCCCGCATCACCCGGACCACCGTGCCGAGCAGGCCGGCGGAGACCAGCCCGCCCGCGGAGGTGGCCAGCAGGAACGCCCCGACGACGCGGGTGCCGAACAGCTCCGGCCGCTGCCGGGCCAGCGCCATGATCGTCATCCCGCCCATCGAGTGCCCGGCGAGCACCACCGGCCCGGCCGGGACGACGGCGTCGAGGACCTGACCCAGGTCGCGGGCGGTGCGGTCGATCGTCGCCGTCGTCGGGGCGGCCCAGCCCGACCGGCCGTGCCCGCGGTGGTCCCACAGCACGAGCCGCGCGCGGTCGCGGACCGCCTGCCGCTGCAGCTCCCACTCGCCGAGGCGGGCGGTGAACCCGTGGCAGAACACCACGGTCAGCGGCGCGGCCTCGGGGCCGTCGAACTCGACGTGCAGGTCGACGCCGTCGTCGGTGCGGACGGTGCGCGATCCCGGCGGTGGGGGACCGTCGATGCCGGGAACGGCCGGGATGCGGGGGACAGGCGCGGGGGTCCGTCGGCGGCGGCGCATCCGTCCATGACAGGCGCGCGGCGCGGTCCCGGCAACCGGGAGTGACGGCCGTCTCTCAGCCGCGGCGGGTGACGTCCTCGGCGCGGCGGCCGGGTGCGGCGTCGCGGACGAGCCGGCGGGCGGCGTCGACCTCGCGCGCCACCGGGGCGAGCACGCCGTCGGCGAGGATCTCGGCGTCGTCGGGCGGCCGGTGCGCGCGGACGTCGTCCTCCAGCTCGCGCAGCGCGCGGCGCAGCACCGCCACCTGGTCCGGGTCGGGGGAGGGACCGCCCTGGCCGACGGCGATGACCGCCTCGGTGACCGCGTCGGCGGTGCGCTCGAGCTGCACGATGACCGGCCACCACGCCGCGGCGCGGGTGCTCACCGGCGGCGGCTCGGCCAGCCGGCGCTGCAGCTGGGTGTGCAGCTCGGTCAGCGCCCGGTAGGTGCGCCGCCGCGACCGCCGCCGGGTCGTGGGGTCGCCGCCGAAGGCCGCGCCGACGAACGCGTCGAGGGCCAACGCGGCCGCGCGCAGCGCCTCGTCCAGCGGGGCCCGCCAGGTCGAGGGCCAGGCCAGGTAGCCGGCGACCAGCACGATCGCGCAGCCGATGAGGGTGTCGACCAGCCGGGCGCCGACCAGGCCCGGACCGCCGGGGTCGGCGAGGTCGAGCAGCAGGATGATCACCGGCGTCTGGAACACCGAGAACAGGCCGAAGTTGGCGCCACGCGCCCACGGCAGCAGCCCGGCCGCGACGGCCATCGCGACCACCACCCAGCCGTCGCGCGGCAGGACCGACAGCAGCAGCGAGCCGATGAGGACGCCGAGCAGCGTGCCGGCGCCGCGCTGGACCGCCCGGGTGAACACCGAGCCGTAGTCGGGCTTGAGCACGATCGCCACGGTGAGCAGCACCCAGTAGGGCCGCTCGATGGGCAGCAGCTGGCGGGCGACCTCGGCGATCGTCATGCACAGCACCAGGCGCAGGGCGAAGTCGCGGGTGTCGGCGCTGCCGAGCGTGCGGTCGGCGAGGTCGCGCAGCCGCTCCCGCCAGGACGGCCGCGCGGGGTCGACGGCGGCCCCCGCCCGCTCCTCCGGGTCGCCGACCACCGCCCAGGCCAGCCGCACCCCGTGCCGCACCGCGCGGCGCTGCGCCGGCCCCTCCTCGAGGGACGGCGGCCGCGCGGGGGGCAGCTCGCGGCTCCCGGTCACCGCGGCGGCGAGCGCGTGCACCGCGGTGACGTCGTGCGGGTCGGCGTGCACGCCGGCGCGGGCCGAGGCGACGGCCGCCTCGACCAGCGGCGCGGTGGCGTTGAGCACCCCGGCCAGCTCGGCGAGCTCCCGGTTGCGCCCCGCCGCGAGGCTGCGGCTGCGGATCACCCGGTCGTAGGCGTCGTTGAGCGCGGTGGTCAGGTCGCGACGGGCGTCGTCGGTCTCCTCGGTGCCGACGGCGGTGAGCAGCCCGGCGATACGGGTGAGGACGGCGGCCACCGCGCTGCGGTCGGGGTCGCTGGGCTCGGTCGCCGCCTGCACGACGGTGGCCAGGGTCGCCCACGCCGCGCCGGCCGCGAACCACGCCACCTCCACCGCCGGGGACAGCGGCGTCACCAGGCCCGACGCCAAGGCCGTGTAGATGAGCAGCTGCAGCGCGCCGAGGGACGCCGCCGAGCCGATCCCGCTGATCAGCGCCGCGGCCAGCGCCAGCAGCGCGACGACGACCACCGGCAGGACCCCGCCTCCGGCCGCGTACTGCCCGGCGACGAGGCCGACCGCGCCCAGGCCGACGGCGGCCGCGGTGCGGCGCAACCGGTCGCGCCGCGGTCCGCCCTGCGGGGCCAGGGTGGCCGCGAGCGCCCCGGTGGTGGCGAAGACCCCGGCGCCGAGGGCCGCCTCCCCGCCGACGGCGAGCGCCAGGGCCAGCGGGGCGGGCACGGTGACGGCGAACCGTGCGACGTCGCGCCACGGCACCGGCGGGGGAGAGGTGCGCACCAGCTCCTCGAGCCACGCCGGGGCGCGCAGCGACCGGTCCGCCACGTCCGGCAGCGTCTCACCCGGGGCGGAGGGCCGCCGGGATCAGGTGACCTGATCGTGCGGCGTCCTCCCTCACGGTGGGACGTGCGGGAGGACGCGCTGCGGTGCACGAGGACGCGCTGCGGTCAGGGATGACCCGCTGCGGTGAGCCGGAGTGCGCCGCGGTCAGCCAGGACGGTCGGCGTCGGCCCAGGCCCCCGGCCGGTCCCCGGGCAGCAGGACCTCCAGCAGGACCCGCGCGTGGCGCTCCGACGCCTCGCCCGCCGGGGCCAGCTCCGGCGCGACGGCGCGCACCTGCCACCAGCCCACGTATGCCGCGTAGGCGAGGGTCGCCCGGCGCCCGGCCTCCGCGGGCGGGACGCCGAGTTCGACGAGCAGCGCGCGCACGTACTCCACCCGGCGCCGGGTGACCGCGGCGAGCACCCGGACGACGCGCGGGTCGTCCACGTCGCGCAGCAGCGAGACGACGGGGTCACCGCCGCCGGCGTGGTCGAGCGTGTGGCCGGCCAGCGCGCGGAGCCGCTCGCGGGGGTCGGCCAGCCGGTCGAGGTCGGCGATCACGGCGTCGGTGTGCGCCCGCTCCCACAGCTCCAGGGCGGCGTCGACGAGGGCGTCACGACTGGCGAAGTGCCAGTAGAAGCTGCCCTTGGTCGCCCCGAGGCGGGTGGCGAGGGGCTCGACGGCCACCGCGGCCAGGCCGCCACGGCCCAGCGCCTCCACCGCCGCCCGGGCCCAGTCCTCCGCCGACAACCTCTCCCGTGGGGGCACGTCCGTACGCTACCGTACGGACGGCCATACGGCAGCGTACGGAGGTGGCCCGTGACCCCCGGTGCAGCAGTCGCGAGGCCCCGCCCGCGCGCGGTCGCCGTGCCACCGGGACTGGTCGCCGCCGCGGCCCTCGACGGCGCCGACTTCGCCGACGCCTTCGCCGCGCCCGTCCCGGCGGGGGCCTCGACCGACGTCCGCGACTGGCTCGCCGCGTTCGGCCCGGCCGCCGTCCCGGCGTGGGTGCGGGCGCTCATGGCCGTGCGGACGCTGGTGGTCCGGCCCCTGGGTCTGCGCACCGGGCCGACGGGGATCTTCCCCGTGCACTCGACCGCCGCGGACACGGTGGTGCTCGGCGTCGACGACCGGCACCTGGACTTCCGGCTGGTCCTGCACGTGCGCCCCGCCGCGGACGGGCACGAGCTCGTCGCCGTCACGGTCGTCCGGCGGCACAACGCCCTGGGCCGGGCGTACTTCGCGGCGGTCCGCCCGTTCCACGCGCGGGTGGTGCCCGGCATGCTGCGGCGCATGGTGGAGCACTCGGCCCCGACGGCGGCCTGACGGCGTGGACGCCGACGTGCGCGTCGCGGAGCCGGCCGACCTCGAGCTGCTCCCCGGCATCGAGGCCGCCGCGGACGCCCTGTTCGAGCCGCTGGGCTTCGCCGACCTCCCGCCGCCGCAGACCCCGCAGGAGCGGGCGGCCGCCTGGCGGGTGCTGGTCGCCGGCCGCCCGGCCACCGGGTTCGCCGTCCTGGAGCGGGTGGACGGCGACGTGCACCTCGAACAGCTCTCGGTGCACCCGTCGGCGGGACGGCGCGGGCTCGGCACCGCCCTGCTCGACGCCGCCGTGCGGGCCGCGCGGGAGGCCGGGGCGGCACGGGTCACGCTGACCACCTACGCCGACGTGCCGTGGAACGCGCCGTGGTACGCCGTGCGCGGCTTCACCGAGATCACCGACCCCGGGCCGGAGCTGGCGGCGCTGGTCGACCGGGAGGCGGCGATGGGCCTCGCGGTCCACGGCCGCCGCGTCGTGATGGGCCGCTCCGTCTGACCTAGGGTCGGCGCCCGTGACCGCCACCCTGGGCGAGGTCGTCGCCGCGCTGGAGGCCCGCTACGACCCCGCGCTCGCGGAGAGCTGGGACGCCGTCGGCCTGGTGTGCGGCGACCCCGCCGAGCCGGTGGAGCGGGTGCTGGTCGCCGTCGACCCCGTGGCCGCCGTCGTCGACGAGGCGGTCGAACGTGGCGCGCAGCTGCTGGTGACCCACCACCCGCTGTTCCTCACCCCGGTGCACGGCGTCCCGGCCGACGACCCGAAGGGCCGGCTGGTGCACCGGCTGGTGCGCGCCGGCTGCGGGCTGTTCGTGGCGCACACCAACGCCGACCGCGCCGCCGACGTCGGCGTCAACGACGCGCTCGCCGCCGTCCTCGGGCTGACCGGCACCCGGCCGCTGCAGCCGGCCGCGCCCGGCTCCCGCCAGGGCCTCGGCCGGGTGGGCGAGCTGGCCGAGCCGACGACGCTGGCCGCCTTCGCCGCGCACGCCGCCGCGGTGCTGCCGGCCACCGAGGGCGGGGTCCGCGCGGCCGGCGACCCGGACCGGCCGGTGCGCACGGTCGCCGTCTGCGGGGGCAGCGGCGGCTCGCTGCTGCCCGAGGCGGCGGCCGCGGGGGCCGACGTGTTCCTCACCAGCGACCTGCGGCACCACCCGGTGTCGGAGTCCCAGGAGTCGAGGGGCCCGGCGCTGTGTGACGTGGCACACTTCGCGACCGAGTGGCCCTGGGTGCCCGTGGCCGCCGAGGTGCTGGCCGCGGACCTGTCCGGCAGGGTCGGGGCCGCCGCCTCGCGGCACCGCACGGACCCCTGGACGGTGCACCGGGGCCGGTCGGCAGGAGGGGACCCGGCCAGCGCGGCCGGCTGAGACGGGAGGACGCCGTGGCCACCGCCCAACGACCGCCGTCAGGGGGTGCGGTCCCCCGGCGGAGCGACCGCAGCCCGTGGAACTGGCTGCTGCTGGTGCCGATCGTGGTGCCGCTGCTGGTGCCCCTCTACAACAGCGTCGAGCCGACCCTGTTCGGCTGGCCGCTCTTCTACTGGCTGCAGCTGGCGTTCGTCGGCCTGGGCGTGCTGACCACCGTGGTCGTCTACCGGGCCACCCGGCGCAGCCCGGCCGAGCGGGCCGCCGCCCGCGCCGCCGTCGAGCGGGACAGGGAGCGCTGAGCCGTGGACGGGGTCAACGTCGTCGAGCTGTCGATCGTCATCGTCCTGTTCCTCGTCGTCACCGTCCTGGGGTTCGTCGCCTCGCGCTGGCGGCGCGCGGAGAACCTCATGCACCTCGACGAGTGGGGGCTGGGCGGGCGCAACTTCGGCACCTGGATCACCTGGTTCCTGCTCGGCGGTGACCTCTACACCGCCTACACCTTCGTCGCCGTCCCCGCGCTCATGTTCGGGGCCGGTGCCGCCGGCTTCTTCGCCGTCCCCTACACCGTGGTCATCTACCCGCTGGTGTTCCTGGTGGTGATCCGGCTGTGGTCGGTGAGCCACGTGCGGGGCTTCGTCACCCCGGCCGACTTCGTGCGCTCCCGGTTCGACTCCCCGACGATGGCGCTGCTGGTGGCCCTCACCGGGATCGTCGCGACGATGCCCTACATCGCCCTCCAACTGGTCGGCATCGAGGCGATCCTCAAGGCGATGGGCGTCGAGGGCGAGCTGCCGCTCATCGTCGCGTTCGTGATCCTGGCGCTCTACACGTACAACTCCGGGCTGCGGGCGCCGGCGCTGATCGCCTTCGTCAAGGACACGCTGATCTACCTGACGATCATCGTGGCGGTCATCGTCATCCCGTCGAAGCTCGGCGGGTGGGACGCGATCTTCGGCGCCGCGGAGGAGAAGTTCTCCGCCGGCACGGGGGCGGGCCTGCTGCTCCCGGCCAGCGGCCAGCTCGGCTACGCCACCCTGGCGCTGGGCTCGGCGCTGGCACTGTTCCTCTACCCGCACTCGATCACCGGGCTGCTGGCGGCCAGCAACCGCGACGTGCTCAAGCGCAACATGAGCGCGCTGCCGGTCTACAGCCTGGCGCTGGGCTTCATCGCGCTGCTGGGCTTCATGGCGATCGCGGCCGGCGTGACGCCGATCGGCGAGGACGGCAACACGGTCGTCCCGGTGCTGTTCCAGGAGATGTTCCCGAGCTGGTTCGCCGGCATCGCCTTCGCCGCCATCGGCATCGGCGCGCTGGTGCCGGCGGCGATCATGTCGATCGCCGCGGCCAACCTGTTCACCCGCAACATCTACAAGGAGTTCCTCAAGAAGGACGCCACCCCGCGGCAGGAGGCGCAGGTCGCCAAGATCGTGTCGCTGGTCGTGAAGTTCGGCGCCGTGGCGGCCATCCTCTTCATCGACCCGCAGTTCTCCATCGACCTGCAGCTCATCGGCGGCGTGATCATCCTGCAGACGCTGCCGTCGGTGGCGCTGGGCCTCTACACCCGGTGGATGCACCGCGGCGGGCTGATCGCCGGCTGGGTCGCCGGCATGACCGCCGGCCTGCTGATGCTCTACAACACCCCCCGGCTCGGCCCGGACGGGACGGTGGTGCGCGAGCACTTCGGCGGGTCGTCGTTCGCGCTGTCGAAGCTGGGCCTGGACACCACCTACACCGTGTACACCGGCCTGCTCGCGCTGCTGGTCAACCTGCTGGTCACCGTGCTGGTCACGGTGGCGCTGCGCGCGGCCCGGGTCGACGACGGCGTCGACGGGACGCAGGACACCGACTACACCGCCGAGCGGGAGGACCCGACGTTCCGCGAGCTGCCCGACCCGCTGGAGTCCGCCCCGCCCGGCACGACGGGAGGGCGCCCTGGCCGAAGGTAGGTTGGCCGGGTGAAGGCCGACCACTTCGAGCAGCAGAAGCTCCTGGCGCTGGCCGACGAGGACGTCGCGCTCACCCAGCTCGCCCACCGGAAGCGGACGCTGCCGGAGATCGCCGCCGTCGACGCCGCGGCGGAGGCCGAGCGGACCTTCTCCGAGGCCGAGGTGCGCGCCGACACCGAGGTGCGTGACCTCGACCGGGACCAGAAGCGGCTGGAGGCCGACGTCGAGACCGTCCGGCAGCGGGCGGCGCGCGACCGGTCCCGGATCGACTCCGGCGCGGTGACGGCGAAGGAGATCACCTCGCTGCAGTCGGAGCTGGCCTCGCTCGGCCGGCGCCAGTCCGACCTCGAGGACCAGGTGCTCGAGCTGATGGAGCGCCGCGAGACCGCCGACGCCGCCCTGGTCGCCGCCCAGGAGGGCCGCGCCTCGGCCGTCGCCGACCGCGAGCGGGCCGAGCAGCTCCGCGACGACGCCCTCGCCGACATCGCCGACGCCACCGCCCGCCACGAGGCCGCCCGCGCCGAGATCGCCGTCGGCATCTCCGACGCGCTGCTGGCGCTCTACGACCGCATCCGCGCCCAGACGGGCACCACCGGCGCGGCGGTGCTCAAGGCCCGCCAGTGCCAGGGGTGCCGGATCGAGCTGTTCGGCAAGGAGCTGGCCGCCGTCCGCAACGCCGACCCGCACGAGGTGGTCCGCTGCGAGAACTGCGGCCGGATCCTGGTGCGCACCGCCGAGTCGGGCCTGTGACGCGCCGGCTGGTCGTCGAGGCCGACGGCGGCTCGCGCGGCAACCCCGGCCCGGCCGGGTACGGCGCGCTGGTCCGCGACGCGGACACCGGCCGGGTGCTGGCCGAGCGGGCCGCCGCGGTCGGCCGGGCCACCAACAACGTGGCCGAGTACGGCGGCCTGGTGGCCGGGCTGCAGGCCGCGCTCGACCTCCACCCGGGCGCCGACGTCGAGGTGCGGATGGACTCCAAGCTCGTCGTCGAGCAGATGTCGGGCCGCTGGAAGATCAAGCACCCGGACATGCAGAAGCTGGCCGTGCAGGCCCGCGACATCGCCCGCCAGCTGGGCCGGGTCCGCTACACCTGGGTGCCGCGCGCGCAGAACGGCGCCGCCGACGCGCTGGCCAACAGCGCGATGGACGGCCGGCCGGTGCACCGCGACGCCGTCGCCGAGCCCGCGGTCGTGGCCGACGACGTCCAGCCCGCCGCCGAGCCCGCTCCCGTCGTCACCACGGTCACCCACCTGCTGCGGCACGGGCAGACCGAGCACACCCCCGAACGCCGGTACAGCGGCCGCAACGACCTGCCGCTGTCGGCCACCGGGCGGGCCGAGGCCGAGGCGGCCGCCGTCCGCGCCAAGGAGCTGGGCATCGAGGTGGTCGTCGCCTCCCCGCTGCGCCGCACCCGGGAGACCGCCGGGGTGGTGGCCGCCGCGCTCGGCCTCGACGTCGAGGTCGACGACGACCTCGCCGAGCTCGACTTCGGCGACCTCGAGGGGCTGACCGCCACCGAGGCGCGGCAGCGGCACCCGCTCGCGGTCCGGCGGTTCGCGGCCGACGTGACGGTGGCCGCGCCGGGTGGTGAGTCGGTGGCCGACGTGTCCCGGCGGGTGGCCCGGGCGCGGGCGCGGCTGCTGGAGCGGCACGCCGGGCGGACCGTGCTCGTGGTCAGCCACGTGACGCCGATCAAGCTGCTGCTGGCCGCGGGCCTCGGCGTCGGCGACGAGGTGGTGCACCGGGTGTTCCTCGAGGCCGCGGCGCTGTCGACGGTGGCGTGGAGCTCCGACGGCCGCACGTCGGTCCGGCTGGTCAACGACACGTCGCACCTGCGCTGAGGTGCCGCCCCCCGCCACGACATCGGCGGTCTCGTGGCCATCAGCGCGTGATCGCCACGAGAGCGCCGATCTCGCGCGGAACGTGTTCAACCGATGAGTTGAACACGTCGGGGCGGTCTCCACTGCAGCCGGCCCCGTCCGGGGGCCGCGAGCGAGGAGGCAGGCGATGGGACGGGTCGTGCTGTTCGCGGCGGTGTCGCTCGATGGGTTCGTCGGCAGGGACGACGACATGCCCGGGCCGCTGTTCGACTGGTACCAGAACGGCGACGTCGAGATGACCTTCAGCGACCCGGACCGGCCCTTCCGCGTGACCGAGGAGACGGCGGAGTTCATGCAGGCCGTGGCATCCGGGGTGGGCGTCATGGTCTGCGGGCGCCGGCTGTTCGACATCACCAACGGCTGGGAGGGCGTGCCACCCAGCGGCGAGCACGTCGTCGTGGTCACCCACCGGCCCGCCGACGGCTGGCCGCACCTGGGCACCGCGCCGTTCAGTTTCGTGCCCGACGTGCGGACCGGGATCGAGCGGGCCCGGGAGCTCGCCGGGGACCGCGACGTCACGGTCAGCGCCGGGGACGTCGGTGGGCAGGCGCTGCGGGCGGGCCTGGTCGACCGGGTGGTGCTCGCCCTCGTCCCGGTGGTCCTGGGCTCGGGCAAGCCGTACTTCGGCGCCGGTGGCCCGCCGGAGATCCAGTTCGAGGACCCCCAGGTGGTCCAGGGCAGGCGGGTGACCCACCTGGTCTACGACGTGCGGCGCTGACGGGGAAGCGGGCCGGGCGGGCGGGTGTTGCACCGAACGGCCCGCCCCGGCGACCCCACGCTGCCGCACCGGACGCCGGGCGGGGCACCATGAGAGCCCCTTCCCCTCCGAGGAGCCCCCGTGACCGCGACCTCCGCGCCCGCCGCCCCCGCCGCCATCGGTGACGAGCGCACCCTGTCGCCCGCCGAGTTCGAGACCTGGGCCGCCGAGGTCCGCCGGCTGGCCGAGGAGCGCGGCGCGGTCGTGCTCGCGCACAACTACCAGGTGCCCGAGATCCAGGACGTCGCCCACTTCACCGGCGACTCGCTCTACCTCTCCCGGGTCGCGGCGCAGACCGACGCGCGGGAGATCGTCTTCTGCGGCGTCCACTTCATGGCCGAGACGGCGAAGATCCTCTCGCCGGACAAGACGGTGCTCCTGCCCGACCACGCCGCCGGCTGCTCGCTGGCCGACTCGATCACCGCCGAGCAGCTGCGCGAGTGGAAGGCCGAACACCCCGGCGCCGTCGTCGTCAGCTACGTGAACACCACCGCCGCGGTGAAGGCAGAGACCGACATCTGCTGCACGTCGTCCAACGCCGCCGACGTCATCCGCTCGATCCCCGAGGACCGGGAGATCCTGTTCTGCCCCGACCAGTTCCTCGGCGCGCACGTCAAGCGCGTGACCGGCCGGTCGAACATCCACGTGTGGGCGGGGGAGTGCCACGTGCACGCCGGCATCAGCCCGGCCGACGTGCGGGCGCAGGTGGCCGCGCACCCCGACGCGGAGATCCTCGTGCACCCCGAGTGCGGCTGCACCACCTCGGTGCTCGACCTGGTCAGCCACGGCGACCTGCCCGCCGACCGCACCCGCGTGCTCTCCACCGGCGGCATGGTCGAGGCGGCGGCGCGGACGTCGTCGGGCCAGGTGCTGGTGGCCACCGAGGTCGGCATCCTGCACCAGCTGCGCTCGCTGAACAGCGGGACGGCGTTCATCCCGATGAACGAGCGCGCGGCCTGCCGCTACATGAAGATGATCACCCCGGCCAAGCTGCTGCACACGCTGCGCACCGGTGAGGGCGCGGTGGACGTCGACCCGGACACCGCCGCCCGTGCCCGCCGGGCCGTGGAGGCGATGATCGCCATCGGCGAGCCCGGCCGCGGCGGCGAATGACCCTCAGATCCGACTGAACAGGTACACCGACACCACGACGCCGAAGACGACGATGAGCACCCGCAGTGGCGTCGCGGGGATGCGGCTGGCGATGCGAGCGCCGGCGAAGCCGCCCACCAGGCTCGCCGGCGCCGCGACGGCGACCACCTGCCAGGCGACCGGGCCGAAGAGCCCGAACACCACCAGCGTGACCGTCGCCGTCACCGCGGACAGCGCCGACTTCAGCGCGTTGGCCAGCGGCAGCCGGTGCAGCGCCGTGCCGAGGACGGCGACGAGGATCACGCCCAGCGCCCCGCCGAAGTAGCCGCCGTAGGCGGTGGCGAGGAACAGCGCGAGGTACAGCCACCGCGGGTCGCGCACCGTGGCGCCGTCCCGGTCCCGCAGCCGGCGGGTGAGCAGCGGCTGCACGGCCAGCAGGAGGCTGGCCAGGAGCACCAGCACCGGGACGACGACGTCGAAGGCCGCGCTGGGTGTGGTGAGCAGCAGCACGCTGCCCGCCGTCCCGCCCAGGACCGAGACGACGCCGAGGCGGGCCAGCCGCCCGCCCTGGCCGGCGTACTCGCGGCGGAACCCGGCCATCCCGCCGAGGTAACCGGGCCACTGCGCGACCGAGTTGGTCACGTTGGCCGCGACGGTCGGCAGGCCCAGCGCCACCAGGGTGGGGAAGAGGATCAGCGAGCCGCCGCCGGCGATGGAGTTGACGACGCCCGCGGCCAGCGCCACCGCGGCGGCGACGAGCAGGTCGGCGACGGGCACGGAGCGGCAGCCTACGGTGGCCGCATGCGACCGCCCGCGCCCGCGACCTGGCTGGCCGCCGCCCTGGGCGGTTCCGGCGTGCTGCACCTGGTGCGGCCGCGGACCTACGAGTGGCTGGTGCCACCGGAGCTCGGGGACGCGCGCGGCTGGGTGCTGGGCAGCGGGGTCGCCGAGGTGGCCACCGCCGCGCTGCTGTCCGCGTCGCCGAGCCGGCGGGCCGGGGGCTGGGCGGCCGCGGTCCTGCTGGCGTCGTTCCTGCCCGCGCACCTGCACCACCTGCGGGTGGCGCGCGGGCGGCCGGCGCTGCTGGCGGCCGGGGTGGTGCGGCTGCCGCTGCAGGTGCCGATGATCGCCGCGGCGCTGCGCGTGGCCCGGGGGCGGGCGTGACCCAGCCGCTGCCGGAGGACTGGGAGCGCGCGCTGGTCGTCGTCGCCCACCCCGACGACATCGAGTACGGCTGCGCGGCCGCCGTCGCCGCGTGGACCTCCGCCGGGCGCGACGTGCGCTACGTGCTGGCCACCAGCGGGGAGGCCGGCATCGCCGGTCTGCCGCCGGAGGCGGCCGGGCCGCTGCGTGAGCGGGAGCAGCGGGCGGCCGCGGCGGTGGCGGGCGTCTCGGTGGTGGAGTTCCTCGGCCATCCCGACGGCCGGCTGGTCGAGGGTCTGGACCTGCGGCGGTCGCTGGCCGCGGCGATCCGCCGGCACCGGCCGGAGCTGGTGGTGACGATGCACTTCGGGGACACCTGGACGCCGCCGGGCACCGCGCCCGCGTACTGGAACAGCGCCGACCACAGGGTGCTGGGCCGCGCGGTGCTCGACGCCGTGGGCGACGCGGCGAACGAGTGGATCTTCCCCGAACTGGCCGACCCGGAGCCGTGGCAGGGCGTGCGGTGGACCGCCGTCTCCACGCCCGTGGGGGTGACCCACACCGTCGACGTGACCGCCGTCGTCGACCGGGCGGTGGCCTCGCTGGCCGAGCACCGGCGCTACCTGCAGGCGCTGTCGGACGACCCGGTCGAGGAGCAGGCACGGCGACAGGTCGAGATGGCGACCCCGGCCGACGACGCGGGGCGCCGGGTGGCCGGCTTCGTGCTCTACGGCGGCTGACCGCGGCGCTCCTCGACGCGCACGGGGCGGCCGCCCTCCCCGCGCGGTGCCCGACCTCGCGCTGCGGGGTGAGGTCGGGCACC
>NZ_JBJGYY010000040.1:0-44436 GCF_054050235.1 Geodermatophilus sp. SYSU D00696
GCGGCGGGGGCGCAGGCGGCCGGCGGCGGGGCGCCCCCCCCCCCCCCCCCCCCCCCCCCCCCCCCCCCCCCCCCCCCCCCCCCCCCCCCCCCCCCCCCCCCCCCCCCCCCCCCCGGGAGTCGGGGCGGGGCCTCCCGCTAGGCGAGCCGGCTCTCGAGGATGGCGAGCTCGTCCCACATGGTGCTGGGGAGCTTGTCCCCGAACTTCTCGAACCACTCGGTGATCTGCGGGACCTCCGCGCGCCACTCGTCCCGGTCGACGGCGAGCGCCTTGCGCACCCGGTCCTCGGTCAGGTCCAGCCCGGAGACGTCGAGGGAGTCCGGCGTCGGGACGTGGCCGACCGGGGTCTCCTCGGCGGCGGCGGTGCCCTCGATGCGCTCGACGACCCACTTGAGGACCCGGCTGTTCTCGCCGAAGCCCGGCCACAGGAAGCCGCCGTCCTCGTCGCGGCGGAACCAGTTCACGTAGAAGATCCGCGGCAGCTTGGTGGCGTCGTGGGCCTTGCCGGTCTCGACCCAGTGCCGGAAGTAGTCGCCGGCGTTGTAGCCGATGAACGGCAGCATGGCGAACGGGTCGCGGCGCACGACCCCGACCGCGCCGGTGGCCGCCGCCGTCGTCTCCGACGACAGCGTGGCGCCCATGAAGACGCCGTGGTTCCAGTCACGCGCCTCGGTGACCAGCGGGATCGTGGTCTTGCGGCGGCCGCCGAAGAGGATGGCCGAGATCGGCACGCCCCGCGGGTCCTCGTACTCCGGGGCGAGGATCGGGCACTGGGTGATCGGCGTGCAGAACCGCGAGTTCGGGTGCGAGGAGGGCTCGTCGGAGTCCGGCGTCCAGTCCTGCTTCTTCCAGCTGGTCAGGTGGGCCGGGGGCTCCTCGGTCATGCCCTCCCACCAGACGTCGCCGTCGTCGGTGAGCGCGACGTTGGTGAACACCGAGTTGCCCCGGTCGATGGTGCGCATCGCGTTGGGGTTGGTGTCCCAGCCGGTGCCGGGCGCGACGCCGAACAGGCCGTACTCGGGGTTGAGCGCGTAGAGCCGGCCGTCCTCGCCGAACCGCATCCAGGCGATGTCGTCGCCGAGGGTCTCGACCTGCCAGCCGGGGATGGTCGGCTCGAGCATCGCCAGGTTGGTCTTGCCGCAGGCGCTCGGGAAGGCGGCCGCGATGTAGTACGTGCGCTGCTGGGGGCTGGTCAGCTTCAGGATGAGCATGTGCTCGGCGAGCCAGCCCTCGTCACGGGCCATCGCCGAGGCGATCCGCAGCGAGTAGCACTTCTTGCCCAGCAGGGCGTTGCCGCCGTAGCCCGAGCCGTAGGACCAGATGGCCCGCTCCTCGGGGAAGTGCACGATGTACTTGGTCTGGCTGCAGGGCCAGGGCACGTCCTCCTGGCCCGGCTCCAGCGGCGCGCCGAGGGAGTGCATGGCCGGCACGAACGGCCGGTCGGTGCCCATCGCCTCGAGGATCCGGCTGCCGATCCGGGCCATGACCCGCATGGAGACGACGACGTACTCGGAGTCGGTGAGCTCGACGCCGAACATGGGGTTCTCGGCCTCGACCGGGCCCATGCAGAACGGGATGACGTACATCGTGCGGCCACGCATCGAGCCCCGGTAGAGCTCGGTCATGATCGCCTTCATCTCGTCGGGGGCCATCCAGTTGTTGGTCGGCCCCGCGTCGGCCTCGTCGACCGAGCAGATGAACGTGCGGTCCTCGACGCGCGCGACGTCGCTGGGGTCGGAGGCGCACCAGAAGGAGTTGGGCTTGCGCTCCAGCCGGGTGAAGGTGCCGGCGTCGACCAGCCGCTGGGTCAGCCGCTCCCACTCCTCGTCACTGCCGTCGACCCACACGACCCGGTCCGGGGTGGTCAGCTCCGCCATCTCCTGCACCCAGGCCAGCAGCCGGGCGTGGGTGGTGGGGGCGTTCTCGAGACCGGGGGTGGCCACGGAAGTCACGGCGTCTCCATCCTGTGGGGCGCACGCCGGGTGCGGGGACACCGGCGCCGGTGCGAGCTGCGTCCCGGGGCGGCGGTGCGGGTCCGGCCGTCCGGGTCGGGTCAGCGTACAAGCGGTGATTGCTCTTCGTAATGGTGAGAGGTGTTACGTCTAGGACGTCTACCCCGGGGTCGGGCGGTGACCGGGAACACCGCAGGTGAGCGCGGTGTTGGCGCCGTGACGTGACCAGTCTCACGAGCGGCTCCGCGCCGTCCCCGGCCCTCCTCACGCCCCTGACCCTGCGCGGCGTGACCCTCCCGAACCGGCTCGTCGTCGCCCCGATGTGCCAGTACTCGGTGACCGACGGGCTGGTCGGCGACTACCACCTCGTGCACCTCGGCCGGTTCGCGCTCGGCGGCTTCGGCGCCGTCCTCGTCGAGGCGACGGCGGTGACGCCCGCGGGGCGGATCAGCCACGGTGACGTGGGCCTGTGGTCCGACGCGCACGTGCCGGGCCTGGCCCGGGTCGCCGCCTTCCTGCGCGCCTCCGGAGCCGTCGCGGGCATCCAGCTGGCCCACGCCGGCGCCAAGGCCAGCAGCCGGCGCCCGTGGGAGGGCGACGGCCCGCTGACGGCGGCCGACGCCCGGCCGGGCGAGGAACCATGGCCGACCGTCTCGGCCAGCCCCGTGCCCGCCGGTCCCGGCCGGCCGGTGCCGCACGAGCTCACCGTCGGGGAGCTGGCGGAGGTGCGCGAGGCGTTCGTCGCGGCCACCCGCCGGTCGCTCGCGGCCGGGTTCGACGTCGTCGAGGTGCACGCCGCGCACGGCTACCTGCTGCACCAGTTCCTCTCCCCGCTGTCCAACCGGCGCACCGACGACTACGGCGGCTCGCGCGAGGCCCGGTGGCGCTTCCCGCTGGAGGTGGTCGAGGCGGTCCGCGCCGCCTGGCCCGCGGACCGGCCCCTGTTCGTGCGGGTCTCGGCCGTCGACGGCACCGCGGACGGGATCACGCTCGAGGACACCGTCGCCTTCGCCCGGGAGGTCCGGGCCCGCGGCGTCGACGTCGTCGACGTCTCCGGCGGTGGCCTGGGCGGCTGGGAGCACCCGCTCGGCTACGGCTACCAGGTGCCCTTCGCCGCCGGCGTCCGCGAGGGAGCCGCGGTCCCCACGATGGCCGTGGGGCTGATCGTCGACGCCCGGCAGGCCGAGGCCGTCGTCGCCGGGGGCCTGGCCGACCTGGTGGCCGTCGGACGGGAGGCGCAGGAGGACCCCAACTTCGCCGTCCACGCCGCGCGCGACCTCACCGGCGCCTACGACGCCTACCCGGTGCAGGCGAGCGAGCGGCTGGACCGGCGCAACGCCTTCCTCGGCCGGCTGGGCCCGTGGACCGGCCCGGCACCGGTGCAGGTCCCCGAGCGGGCCCGGTGACGGGTCGCCGTCGGGCGCTGCTCGCGACCTCCGCCGTCCAGCTGGGGGCGGGCCTGCCCGGCACGATCCTGTCGCTGCGCCGCCGGCACCCGTTCTCCACACCCGTGCTCGCCGGCTCCCCGGCGACGGTCGGCCGCGACGCCTGGTGGGCCGGGACGGCGCTCGGCCCGCCGGCCTGGACCCTGGCGGTCCACGCGCGGGCGCTGGCCCGACTGGCCGCGCGCGACGACCTGCGCGCCCGCCGGGTGCTGGTCGCCACCGGCGCCGCCCTCGTGCCCGGCTACCTGGCCGAGCGGCTCGTGCGCCGGCGGCTGACCCCGGCCGGCGCCGACCCGGTCGAGACCGGGGTGGTCGCCGTCGGGCTCGCCGCGGCCGCCGCGATGGCCGTGCTCGGCGTTCAGCCCTCCGGGGTGCGGCCGTAGTCGGGGCCGGTGCGGGCCAGGAAGGTGTCCCAGTCGCCGGGCGCCGGGCGGCCACCGGCCTCGGCGTCGAACTTGTCGAGGTACCAGTGCCAGCCGAGGGCGAAGTCGGTGACGTCGGCGCCGGCGGCGAAGACCTGCACGAAGTGCAGCGTGGTGCGGCCGCTCTCGACGACGAGGGCCAGCTCCACCCGCCAGTCGGCCTGGTCGACCCACTCGACGACCAGCCGGCGCGGCGGGTCGCACTCGGCGATCCGCACCGGCTCGCCGACCGGCTCGGCCTCGTGCGTCATCGTCAGCGTCCCGCGGCCGCCGGGGCTCCGCTCGCCCTCGTAGGTGCCGAACCAGCGGGCCAGCCGGTCGGGCTCGGTGAGCGCCGCCCAGACGGCGTCGGGACCGTCGGACCAGGAGCGGCGGAACTCCAGCCGGAGACGCCCGTCGGGGAGCTCGGTGACCGCGCCGCGGCGGCCGGTCGGCGGGTCGGCGGGGGTCTGGAGGTCGGTCACGGGGCGTCTCCGTCCGTCGGGGGGTGGGCCCGGGCCCGGCGGCCACGGGTCATCTCGGTGTCGAGGGCGTCCAACCGCTGGGCCCAGAGGTCGCGGTAGGACCCCAGCCAGTCGTCGAGCTCCCGCAGCGGGCGCGGGTCCAGCGCGTAGAGCCGCCGGCGTCCCTCGACCCGGCTGCTCACCAGCCCGGCCTCGCGCAGCACGCGCAGGTGCCGGCTCACCGCCGGGCGGCTGACCGCGAACCGGCCGGCCAGCTCCCCGGCGGGCAGCTCGCCGTCCCGGAGCAGCGCGAGCAGCCGCCGCCGGGTCGGGTCCGCGAGAGCTGCGAGCGCCTCCACGGCGGATGTGTAACACAAGAGTTACGCATCAGGCCAGGGATTGCCGTCCTCGACCGGAGGGCAGGGAGGTCGCATGAGCGTCACCGACCCCGACGTCCCGGACCCGATGAACGACCCCCGGACGACGCAGGCCGACCCCGGCACCTACGGCCAGGGCGCCGACCTCGCCTCGGCCGGGGACGACCCGGTGTCGGCCGGGCAGGACGAGCCGGCCGCCGACGACCCGGAGACGACGGCCGGCCGCACCCTGGCCGACGACGCCGGCGGGGGCGACGTCGCGGGAGGCGCGTTCTCCAACGCGCCGTGACGGACCGGCTCGTTTCGGCCGGGAGGAGCGGGGAACCCGTCCGGACGCCCATCCCCCGACGACGAGGAGGACACCATGGCCACCGGTGAGACCGGATTCGAGGACGTCACCTTCGACCTGATCTCCGTGCAGTACCACTCGCTGAAGGCCGGGCACGACTACGGCCAGTACGTCCGGGACGCCGAGAACGCGGGCCTCGACGACATCGCCGCGTTCTTCCGCGAGGTCATGGAGCAGGACTCGGCGCGCGCCCGGCGCTGCCACGAGCTGCTCCGCAAGATCTCCGGCACCGAGCAGGGCGGCCCGGCCACCCAGTGAGACAGCGGAGGCCCTCCACCCGCGCGGGTGGAGGGCCTCCGTCGTGTCCGACGCGTCAGACGGCGCAGCTGTCGCCCTCGCAGCCCTCGGCGGCGGGGACGGTGGTCAGCGGGTGGGCGTCGGCCCAGGCCCGCTCGAGCAGCTGCAGCAGCAGGTCGGCCGGCTGCGCGCCGGCGGCGCCGTAACGGCGGTCGACGACGAAGAACGGGACGCCGGTGGCCCCCAGCGCCTGCGCGGTGCGGGCGTCCTCGAGCACGGCGGGCCGGTACCGGTGGTCGGCCAGCGCGGCGCGGACCTCGGCCTCGTCGAGCCCCGTCTCGACGGCCAGCGCGGCCAGCGAGTCGACGTCGAAGACCGGGCGGGCCTGCTCGAAGTAGGCGTGCAGCAGCCGCTCCTTCACCTCGCCCTGCCGGCCCCGCTCGGCGGCCAGGTGCAGCAGCTCGTGGGCCAGCAGCGTGTTGCCGCCGACGCCCTCCTCCAGGCGGTAGTGCAGCCCCTCACCGGCGGCGGTCTCCTCGACGTGGCGCATCATCGCCCGCATCTCCTCGACCGGGCGGCCGTACTTGGCGGCCAGCGCCGGGAGGGTCGCGTGGGTCTCGCCCTCGGGGACCGACGGGTCGAGCTGGAAGGAGCGCCACACCACCTCGACCTGGTCGCGGTGCGGGAACCGCTCGAGCGCGGCCTCCAGCCGGCGCTTGCCGATGTAGCACCACGGACAGACGACGTCGGACCAGACCTCGATGCGCACGGCCGGCTCAACCGCGGGCCGGGCGGGGTCATTCCGGACGGTGCGCCTCCGCACGGGCGCGGCCGTCGCCGGGCGTGGGGTCGAGGAAGACGAACCGCACCCCGCTGTGCCGTGCGACGAGGCGCCGCTCGGCCTCGTCGGAGGCCCGCTCGACGTCGGCGACGGTCGCGGTGTCGGCGAAGTCGACCTTGGCCATGACGGCCAGCCGGCCCGGCCCGATGACCGTGGTCAGGAAGACCGGGACGTCGTCGACCTGCGGCAGTCCGAGGAGCTCCTCGCGGAGCTCGTCCTGCAGCCGGCGCGGGATCGACTGGCCGATGAGCAGGGAGACGTTGGCCCGGGCCAGCGAGCCGGCGACAAGCAGCAGGAGGACGCCGATGAGGATCGCCGCGACGCCGTCCCAGACCGGGTCGCCGGTCACCTGCTCGAGGACGAGCCCCAGCGCGGCGAGCACCAGGCCGACCAGCGCGGCGCTGTCCTCGAAGGTCACGGCCTTGACCGTGGTGTCGGTGGTCGCGGCCAGGTAGCGCCGCGGCGTCGTCCCCCACCGGCGCGCCGCGCCGCGCACCTGGCGGACGGCCTTGAGCCAGGAGGCGCCCTCGAGCACGAACGACACCGCCAGGACGACGTACGCCACCAGCGGGGAGCCCTGCTCCTCGCCCTCGACGATGGTCTCGACGCCCTGGTAGAGGGAGAAGCCGGCGCCGAGGGTGAACGTGGCCAGGCAGGCGAGCAGCGCCCAGAAGTAGGTCTCCCGGCCGTAGCCGACCGGGTGGCGGGGGTCGGGCGGCTTGTCACCGCGCTTGAGCGCGACGAACAGCAGCACCTCGGTGACCGTGTCGGCCATCGAGTGTGCCGCCTCGGACAGCATGGCCGAGGAGTGGCTGATCAGGCCGCCGACCAGCTTGGCGACGGCGATGCCCAGGTTGGCCAGGCCCGCGACGACCACGGTGCCGGTGGACTCCCCGCCCGGGTCGCCCTCGGCGGCCGAGGCCAGGGCGTGGTCACGGGTGGGGACCGGCTCGCTCATGCCCGCGTCGGTGCCCCCCGGTTGCCCCGTGCAACCACCACGCGTCCTCGTGCTCTGCCCCCGGTCCGGGGCAGAGCACGAGGAGTGACGGGGACTAGCGGATGCCGACGAGGTCGACGACGAAGACGAGCGTCGCGCCGGGCTTGATCACGCCGCCCGCGCCGCGGTCGCCGTAGGCCTTGTGCGGCGGGATGGTCAGCCGCCGGCGGCCGCCCACGCGCATGCCCTGGATGCCCTCGTCCCAGCCCTGGATGACCATGCCGACGCCGAGGCGGAACTCCAGCGGGTCGCCGCGGTCCCAGGAGGCGTCGAACTGCTCGCCGCCGTCGTGGGTGACGCCGACGTAGTGCGCGCTGACGAGGTCGCCGGCCTTGGCCTCGGGGCCGTCACCCACCACGAGGTCCTCGGCCACCATGTCGTCGGGCGCGGGCCCGGTCGGCGGCTCGACGTCGGGGCGGCTCAGGGGCTGGGCCATCGGTTCTCCTCGGGTCGGTGCCGGGATGGTCCCGACGATCCGGTCCATCCAAACAGCGGTGTCCGCCGCCCGCCCCGCCGGGCCGACCGGGTGCGGCGCCGCGGCGGCCGTGCTGGGGTGGTCGGGTGGATCCCGACCAGCCGCCGTGGTGGACGCGCGCCGTCGTGTACCAGGTCTACCCCCGCTCCTTCCAGGACTCCGACGGCGACGGCATCGGCGACCTCGGCGGGGTGCTGCAGCGGGTCGACCACCTGGCCGACCTCGGCGTCGACGTCGTCTGGCTGTCCCCGGTCTACCCCTCGCCGCAGGCCGACAACGGCTACGACATCAGCGACTACCAGGACGTGGACCCGGTGTTCGGCACGCTGGCCCAGCTCGACGAGCTGGTCGCCGCGCTGCACGGGCGCGGGATGAAGCTGCTCATGGACCTGGTGGTCAACCACACCAGCGACGAGCACCCCTGGTTCGTCGAGAGCCGCTCGTCGCCGGACTCGCCCAAGCGGGACTGGTACTGGTGGCGACCGCCGCGGGAGGGGATGGCGGCCGGGCAGCCGGGCGCCGAGCCGACGAACTGGCACGGCTTCTTCTCCGGCTCCACGTGGGAGCTCGACGAGGCCAGCGGCGAGTACTACCTGCACCTGTTCGACCGCAAGCAGCCCGACCTCAACTGGGAGAACCCCGAGGTCCGGCAGGCGGTCTACGCGATGATGCGGTGGTGGCTCGACCGCGGGGTCGACGGGTTCCGCATGGACGTCATCAACCTGGTCAGCAAGGACGTCGGCCCCGACGGCCGGCTGCACGACGGCCCGCCGCTGCCGGGACTGCCCTACGGCGACGCGACGCCGTCGGTGGTGTGCGGGCCGCGCATCCACGAGTTCCTGCAGGAGATGCACCGCGAGGTGTTCACCGGCCGCCGCGAGCAGCTGCTCCTGGTCGGTGAGACACCCGGCGCGACGGTCGAGGACGCGCTGCTGTTCACCGACCCGGCGCGCGAGGAGCTGGACATGGTCTTCCAGTTCGAGCACGTCGGACTGGACTTCGAGGGCTCGAAGTTCTCCCCGCGGCCGCTGCGGATGCGCGACCTCAAGGCCTCGCTCGGCCGCTGGCAGACCGGCCTGGCCGACGTCGGGTGGAACTCCCTCTACTGGGACAACCACGACCAGCCGCGCGCGGTCTCCCGCTTCGGCGACGACTCGCCCGGGGCCCGCCGGGACTCCGCCACCTGCCTGGCCACGCTGCTGCACCTGCACCGGGGGACGCCCTACGTCTACCAGGGCGAGGAGTTCGGGATGGCCAACGCCCCGTTCGCCACGATCGAGGACTTCCGCGACGTCGAGTCGCTCAACCACTTCGCGCAGGCCGTCGCGCACGGGGAGGACCCGGACGCCGTGCTCGCCGCGCTGCGCCGGATGAGCCGCGACAACGCGCGCACGCCGGTGCAGTGGGACGACTCCCCGAACGCCGGGTTCACCACCGGCACGCCCTGGCTGCCGGTCAACCCCGACCACGTCGAGTGGAACGCCGCGGCGCAGCGGGACGACCCGGCGTCGGTGCTGGCCCACCACCGGGCGCTGATCGCGCTCCGGCACGAGGACCCGGTCGTGGCGCTGGGCGACTTCACCATGCTGCTGCCCGAGCACGACCAGGTGTACGCGTTCACCCGCTGCCTCGACGGGGAGACGCTGCTGGTCGTCTGCAACCTCGGCGGCGCCCCGCAGCCCCTGGGCGACCTGCTGCCCGAGGCCGTGTCCGCCGGGGTCGTCCTCGGCAACCTGCCCGAGGACGACCCCGCGGTGCTCAGGCCCTGGGAGGCCCGAGTCCTGCGCCTTCCGGCTCGCCGACCGACTCGCTGACCGGCTCGCTGCCCGCCGGTTCCCCGGCGGGCAGGTCGAGCGGGTGGGCCAGCTCGTCGACGTGCAGCCGCCAGGCGAGGACCGCGGCGACGGCGAGCACCGGCGGCACCAGCCCGGCCAGCAGGAAGGTGCCGGTCAGCCCGACCGCCTCGCTGACCGGCCCGGCCAGCGCCATCGACAGCGGCATGAACGCCAGCGAGACGAAGAAGTCGAGGCTGGACACCCGTCCCAGCAGCGCCGGGGGGACCCGCCGCTGCAGCAGCGTGCCCCAGATGACCGTGGCCGACTCGAACGCAGCCCCCAGCACCGTGGCCGCCGCGATCATGACCCACAGCGACGAGGTCCAGCCGAAGACGACCAGCGGCAGGCAGCCCGCGCCCCAGAGCAGGTTCATCACCGTCAGGTAGCGCCGCGGCAGCGGGAACGAGGCGACGACGGCCGACCCGACCGCGCCGCCGATCCCGAACGCGGCCAGCACCAGCGCGTGCTCGGCGGGCCCGCCGCCGGCCTGGTCGCGGACGGCGAAGGGCACCAGCACCTCGAACGGGCCGATCACCACGAGGACCATCAGCGAGGCGAACAGCAGCGTCGCCAGCAGCCACGGCGTGCGGACCATGTAGCCCACGCCCTGGCGGACGTCGGCGAGCAGGCCCGAGCCGATCTCCTCGCGGCGCACCGGCAGCGTGGGGAGCGCCGCCACGCAGACGGCCGCGGCGGCCGAGGTGAGCGCCGTGGCGAGCAGGGCGACCCCCGGGGAGAACGCGCCGACCAGCAGGCCGCCGGCCGCCGGCCCGGCCGCCATCGCCAGCGCGGGACGGACGACGCCCTCGAGACCGTTGGCGGCCAGCAGGTCCGCCGGCGGCACGACACCGGGGACGAGCGCGGAGTAGGCGGGGTAGTACAGCCCGGTGGCCACGCCGCCGGCCAGCGAGGCGGCGGCGAGCGGACCGAGCGCGAGGGTGCCGGTCAGCGAGAGGACGGCGACCAGCCCGACCGCCACCGTCTGCAGCAGCGCGACGCCGAGCAGGATCCGCCGCTGCGGCACCCGGTCGGCCAGTGCGCCGCCGAGCAACGTGCTGGCCAGCATCCCGCCGGCCGACAGCGCGGTGGCCACCGACAGCGCCGCGGGGCCGCCGCCGAGGTCGACGACCTGCCAGACCAGCGCCACGGTCCACAGCCCCTGGGCGAGCAGCGACAACCCCATCGAGGCGGCCAGCAGCCGGTAGGAGCGGTGCCGCAGGGGCGCGAGTGCGCGCGGCAGGCCGGACATGTCGGTTCCTCCTCGGGGGGGCGGCGCACCGTCGGCGCCGTCGGCCCATGCTCGCCGACGACACCGACAGGAGCAGCCGGATTTCCTGAGGAGCGCACGAGCGGTCGGCGGGTAGGGTCCCGGCCCCGTGGGCGGGGTCGTGGAGGCGGTGTTCCCGGCGCGGATGGGGATCCCGTTCCGCTGGCTGGTGGCCTCCTCCTGGGCGGGCAACCTCGGTGACGGGATCGCGCTGGCCGCCGGGCCGCTGCTGGTGGCCGGGCTCACCCAGGACCCGCTGCTGGTCGCGCTGGGTGCCCTGCTGCAGCAGCTCCCGTGGCTGCTGTTCGGCCTGCACGCCGGCGTGCTCGCCGACCGGGTGGACCGGCGCCGGCTGCTCGTCGCGGTCGACTGCGCCCGCGCCGTCGTGCTCGCCGTCCTGAGCCTCGCCCTGGCCACCGGCGACGTCGGCCTGCCCGTCGTCCTGGCCACGCTGTTCGTCCTGGGGACCGCCGAGGTCTTCGCCGACACCACCGGCGGCACGCTGCTGCCGATGGTGGTGCCGCGCGCGGACCTGGGCACCGGCAACGCCCGGCTGATGGCCGGCACGCTGACGATGGACCAGTTCGCCGGCCCCGCCCTGGGCGGCCTGCTGTTCGCCGCCGGCACCGCCTGGCCCTTCCTCACCCAGGCGGTGTGCGTCGCGCTGGGGGCGGTGCTGGTCTCGCGGATGCGGCTGCCGGCGCGGACGCCGGTGGAGCGGCACCCGCCGGTCCACCGGTCGATCGCCGAGGGCCTGCGCTGGACCTGGCACGACCCGGCCGTCCGCACGCTGACGCTGACCATCGTGCTGTTCAACGTCACCTGGGGCGCGGCGTGGTCGGTGCTGGTGCTGTGGGCCGACCAGCGGCTGGGCCTCGGCGCGGCCGGGTACGGCCTGCTCACCACCGTCGGCGCGCTCGGCGGCATGGTCGGGACGGCGTCCTACGGCTGGCTCGAGCGGCACGTCCGGCTGGCCACGCTCATGCGGGTGGGCCTGGCCCTCGAGACGCTGACCCACCTCGTGCTGGCCCTCACCACCACCGTGTGGGTGGCGCTGGCGGTGCTGTTCGTCTTCGGGGTGCACGCCTTCGTCTGGGGGACGACCTCGCGCACGGTGCGGATGCGGGCGGTGCCGATGGAGCTGCAGGGCCGGGTGGGCAGCCTCTACGCGATGGGCGTGTTCGGCGGCATCGTGGCCGGTCAGGGCGTCGGCGGGGTGGTGGCCCGGGTCTGGGGCGTGACCGGGCCGTTCTGGTTCGCCTTCGCGGGGTCGGCGGTGCTGCTGGCCCTGGTCTGGCGGGAACTCGGGCACGTCGCCCACGCCGACGAGGCCGCACTCGCGGCCGGCTGAGGCCCCCGCCGCCCGCTCGTGCTCTGCACACGGCTGTGTGCAGAGCACGAGCGTCCGCGGGACGAGGAGGTCAGGCGGCGGCGAAGACCAGGCGGAAGCCGCCGTCGACCGTCTCGACCTGCCAGAACACGTCCCCGGCGCTCCCGGAGACCGCGGGCTCGCCGAGGCCGGTCTCGGTGCGCTCGGCGCCCGGCGCGGCCGACTCGTAGTGCGCGAGGACCTCCTCGGCGCCGAGGTCCGAGGCGTAGTTGGCGTATTCCTGCCCGCCGTCCGCCGTCCCGCCGGTCTCGCACAGGGTGGCCCCGGCCGGCGGCTCCGGGAAGTCGGCGGGGACGGACTCGACGTCGGCGATGTCGGCGTCCCCGGTGACGGTCAGCGGGAAGGCCGCGGTGCACTCCTCGGGCACGTCGGCGCCCACGGCGTCGCCCGCCGCGGCGGCGGTGTCCTCCCCGGCGGCGGCCACGTCGTCGTCCCCGCTGCAGGCCGAGAGCAGCAGGGCGGTGCCGAGCAGGGCCCCGGCGAGGGCGCGGGGGGCGGTCGGGCGGGTGCGGTACACGGTTCTCCTCGGGCGTCGTCGGGCCCCGTGCGGCTGCCCGGGACCGGCCCGCCGCGCCGCCCGGGAGGGCGGTCCGGCGGCGGGCCGCGCGGGAAGGTAGCCGAGCGGATGCGCCCCGTCACCGGATCCGTGCGCGCCGAGCCCGGTCGACGAGCAGGTCGCACTTCACAGGTACTTCACACATCTCACAACAGCCTGATAGGAAGACGGCATGGGCGTCCCGGACCGGCTCGACGTCACCCTGCGGCTGGTGCGCAACGCCGGCCGGGTGCCCCTGGCCGACCTCGCGGCCCGTCTCGGCGTCTCGGAGATGACCGTCCGCCGCGACCTCGACGCGCTGCAGGCCCGGGGGCTGGTCGAGCGGGTGCGCGGTGGCGCGGTCGCCGTCGCCGGACCCGAGAGCGCGGCCGGGTTCGCCGCGCGGGCCGGCTGGCAGGCCGGGCTCAAGGAGCGCATCGGCCGGGCCGCGGCCGCGCTGGTCGAGCCAGGCTCCACCGTGCTGCTCGACGCCGGGACGACGACGGTGCACGTCGCGCGGGCGCTGGCCGCCCGCGCCGCCGCGGGCGAGGGCCCGTTCACCGCCGCCGTCGTGAGCCTGCCGGTGGCCGAGGCGCTCGCCGACCGGCCGGGGGTGCGGCTGCTCGTCGTCGGCGGGGAGTCGCGGCCGGGCGAGCGCAGCCTGTCCGGGCCGCTGACCGCCGCGGTGCTGCGGCAGCTCACCTTCGACCTGTTCGTCATGTCGATCGGGGCCGTGAGCGCGCAGGCCGGCTGGTCGGAGTTCACCCTCGAGGACGCCGCGGTCAAGCAGGTGGGGCTGGCGCAGGCGCGCGCCACCCTCGTCGTCGCCGACGCCGCCAAGCTCGGCGTGCGCGCGTTCGCCTCGGTGGCGCCGCTGGACGCCGTCGGCCGGCTGGTCACCGACGCCAGCGCCCGCGACCCGCAGCTCAGCCCCGCGGCGCAGGACACCCTCGCCGCGCTCGACGACGCCGGCGTGGAGGTCGACTTCTCGTGACGCAGCCCCTGATGATCCTGGTCGCCGGCCCCTACCGCGGGGGCACCGGCGACGACCCGGAGGAGATCGCGGCCAACCACCGCGCCATCCAGCGGGCCTGCCTGGAGCTGTTCCGCGCCGGCCACCTCGCCGTCAACGGGGAGGACCTCGCGCTGCCGCTGGCCGAGCTCGCGGGCTCGACCCGGGTGGGCGACGCCGCCTTCGACGAGGTGTTCCACCCGATGGGCCGGCGGCTGGTCGCCCGCGTCGACGCCGTGCTGCGGCTACCCGGCGCCTCGGCCGGGTCCGACGAGATGGTCGCGCTGGCCCGCGCCCGCGGCGCCGCGGTCTACACCAGCCTCGAGGAGGTGCCGGCGGTGACCCGGTGACCCCGGCCGGTCCGGTCAGCGAGCGCCGCGCTCCCGGGCCAGCGCGACGTAGTGCTCGACCAGCGAGGCGTCGTCGACCGCTCCGGGGTTGACCGCCTTCTCCGGTGGCACGCCCTGGAACAGCCGCTTGAGCGGCACCTCCAGCCGCTTGCCGGTGCGGGTGTGCGGGACGCCGGGGACGACGACGATCTCGTCGGGCACGTGCCGCGGGCTGGCCGAGGTCCGGATCGCGGCGCGGATGCGCCCGGCGAGGTCGTCGGTGAGCTCGGCGCCGGGCGTCAGCTGCACGAACAGCGGCATCCAGTAGCCGCCGTCGCGCTGCTCGACGCCGAGGACGACGCAGTCGGCGACCTCGGGGAAGCCCTCGACGGCGGCGTAGATGTCGGCGGTGCCCATGCGCACGCCGCCGCGGTTGAGCGTGGAGTCCGAGCGGCCGGTGATGACGCAGGTGCCGCGCTCGGTGACCTCCATCCAGTCGCCGTGCCGCCACACGCCCGGCCACGGCTCGAAGTAGGCCTCGCGGTAGCGGCTGCCGTCGGGGTCGTTCCAGAAGTGCAGCGGCATCGTGGGCATCGGCTCGGTGATGACCAGCTCGCCGAGCTCGCCGACGACGGGCCGGCCGTCCTCGTCCCACGCCGCCGCGGCGACGCCGAGCATCGGCCGCTGCAGCTCCCCGGCGGTGACCGGGAGCAGCAGGGTGCTGCCGATGAACCCGGTCGCGACGTCGGTGCCGCCCGACACCGAGGCGAGGAAGACGTCGCTGCCCACCGCGTCGTACACCCAGTGGAACGCCGACTCCGGCAGCGGTGAGCCGGTCGACCCGATCGTCCGCAGCGCCGAGAGGTCGTGGGTCTCCCCCGGCCGGACGCCGGCCTTCTCGCAGGCGACGAGGTACCCGGCGCTGGTGCCGAGGTAGGTGATGCCGGTGCGCGCGGCGAGGGCGAACTGGGCGTCGACCGAGGGGTACGCCGGGGCGCCGTCGTGGACGACCACGGTGGCGCCGCGCAGCAGCGCCGAGGTGGCGATGTTCCACATGATCCAGGCGGTGGAGGCGTACCAGTAGAAGCGGTCGCCCGGGCCGACGTCGCCGTGCAGGCCCAGCTGCTTGTGCTGCTCGAGCACGACCCCGCCGTGCCCGTGCACGATGCCCTTCGGCAGGCCCGTGGTGCCCGAGGAGTAGACGATCCACAGCGGGGCGTCGAACGGCAGCGCCTCGAACTCCGGCTCCTGCACCTCGGCGACGACGTCGGCCCAGGCCAGCGCGTCGTCGGGCAGTTCGCCGGGGAACAGCCGGGGGACGGCGACCGTCGTCCGCACGCTGGGCAGGGCCGCGCGCAGCTCCGCGACGACGTCGCGCCGGTCGTAGGACCTGCCGTTGAACCGGTACCCGTCGACGGCGACCAGCACGGTCGGCTCGATCTGGGCGAACCGGTCGAGGACGGCGCGGGTGCCGAAGTCCGGTGCGCACGAGGACCACACCGCGCCGATCGACGCGGCGCCGAGGAACGCGACGACCGCCTCGGGGACGTTGGGCAGGTACCCGGCGACGCGGTCCCCGCGCCGCACCCCGAGCCGGCGCAGGGTGGCGGCGAACGCGCCGACCCGGCCGCGCAGGTCGGCCCAGGAGACCTCGACCGGCTCGGCGTCCTCGGCCACCGCGACCAGCGCCGGATGCGCGTCGGTGGCGTGCCGCAGCGCCTGCTCGGCGTAGTTCAGCGTGGCGCCGGGGAACCAGACCGCGCCGGGCATGCTCCGGTGGGGGAGCACCCGGTCGTCGGGGACGCCGGGCAGCACCCCGGACCAGGCGGCGACGTCGGCCCAGAACTGGTCGAGGTGTCCGACCGACCAGCGCCAGATCGCGTCGTAGTCCGTCGGGTCGAGGTCGAGCCCGCGGCGCGCGGCCACCTCGCGGGCGAACCCCGCCAGCCGGGTCGCCTCCCGGGACTCCTGCGTCGGCTGCCACAGGACGGCGGGGCCGGTCGCGGCGCCGGGAGTGTCGAGGGTCACGCCGGGACTCTGCCACCGCCGGGCGCCCATCGGGTGACCGGGGCGGTGCCCCGGTGGACCGGACGGTCACGTCCCGTCGGCCCGGTTCCCCTGATCGGGCGACTCCCGTTTCGCGGTGACCCTGGGTTGCAATCCATGTGCTGATTGTCACGACGGCACGGCGGGGGAGGTGCGATGGCCGGACGACCCGGACCGGGAGGCCGTCGCGCCCGCCTGCGCCGGTGGAGCGGCCGCGTGCTGGTCCTGGCCGGCGTCGGTGCCGGCGTGTGGCTGGCCGGCCAGACGGCCGCCGCCGCGGACGACGTCGTCCCCGCGCCCGCCTCGGTACAGCAGCTCCTGGGTGGGGCGACGGCGCCGCTGCCCGAGGTCCTGCCCCCGGTCGTGCCGCCGGTCGTCGAGACGGTGACCGAGACGGTGGCGCCGGTCGTCGCGCCCGTGACCGGCGCGCTCGCCCCGGTGACCGACGCGCTCGACCCGGTGCTCGCGCCCGTGGGCGAGGCCCTCGCACCGGTCACTGAGGCCCTGGCGCCCGTCACCGACGTCCTGGCCCCGGTCACCGACGTCCTGGCCCCGGTCACCGACGCGGTCGCGCCCGTTCCCGAGGTCCTCGAGCCGGTGACCGGGGGGCTGCCGCCCGTCCCCGGTCAGGGCGACGTGCCGCCGCCCGGCGCCGCTCCCGCGGCCTCCCCCGCACCGACCGCGCCGCCGTCCGCCGCCGCGCCGGTGGACGCCTCCGCCCCGGCGGCCCCGGGCGCCGTGGCCCCGAGCCCGGGGTCGCCGGACGCCGGGCCGACGGCGACCCCCGCCGGCCCGGCCGTCCCCGCGCCGTCCGCGCCCGCCGCCGCCGTCGTCCCCGCGCAGCCGCTGCCCGTCCCGCCGGTCGCCCCGGCCGCGCCGGTGGTCCCGGCCGTGCCGGCGCCGGCGGGCACGGCGGCGTCCGGGGCCGGCGCCGACCGCGACCAGCCCTCCGCCGACCTCGCCGAGGCCGCCCGCGCCGCGCTCGTCCGCGCGGCCGGTGCCGTCTCCGCCGGCGCCCGCGAGGCCGCGGCCGCCGACCCGGTCGACCCCGCCACCTCTCCCGACTGAGTGCTGCGCCGCCGGCTCCCCCGCCGGCCGAGCGCACGACCCCCGCCGTCCCGTCCGGGACCGGGGTCCCCAGCACCCAGTCAGGAGACCTCTCATGGACCGATGGGCCACCCGTGCCCTGCGCGTGGCGTTGCTGACCGGCGGCCTGCTGGCCGTCGGGACCGGCGTCGCCTCGGCGTCCGACGACCTCGACGTGACCGTGCCGGTCACCGTCACCGACAACGCGGTGGGCGTCCTCGGCGACGTCCCCGTCGACGGCGGCCTCGAGCTGCCCGCCGTCTCGGCCGAGCTCACCGCCGACCTCGGCCCCGCCACCGTCTCGGTGCCCGTGACGATCGGCGGCAACGACGCCGCGGTCGCCGGCGGCGAGGTCGCCCAGGCGCCGGCCGCGCCCCCGCCCGCCGGACCGGCCGACGTCGCCGTCCCGGTCACCGTGACGGGCAACGCCGTCGGCGTCCTCGGCGACGCGTCGGCCACCGGCACCGCCCCGGCGGCGCCGCCGGCCGCGGTGGCCGTGCCCGTGACCGTCTGCGGCACCGGCGCCGGCGTGCTCGGCGACGCGGCCGGCCAGTGCACCCCGGCCGGCGGCGGCACGACCGGGACCGACGGTCCGGCCGGTGACCTGCTCGACGTCGCCGTGCCGGTCACCGTCTGCGGCACCGGCGTGGGCGTGCTCGGCGACGCCGCCGCGGACTGCGCCCTGCCGGGCGGCAGCGGGTCCGGGGACGGCGCGGGTGACGGCGCCCTCGTCGACGTCGACGTGCCCGTGACCGTGTGCGGCACCGTCGTCGGCCTGCTCGGCGACGCGTCGGCCGACTGCGCCCCGCCGGCGGACGGCGCCGGCACCGGTGGTGGTGACGGCACCGGCGGCGGTGACGGGACCGGCATCGACGTCCCGGTGACCGTCTGCGGCGTGGGGCTCGGCCTGCTCGGCGACGCGTCGGCCGACTGCTCGCCGTCCGCCGGCCCGACGCCACCGGCCGGTCCGCAGCAGCCGGGTCTCCAGCCGGGTCACCCGCACGCCGGCGGCCAGGCCGGGGACCGGCCCGCCGACCGGGCGCCCTCCCGGCCGGCCGCCTGGACCGGCTCCCGGAGCGGTACCTGGCCCGGCGCGTGGACCGGCCCGTGGACCGGCCCGTGGACGGGCTCCTGGACCGGCCCGTGGACCGGGACCTGGTCGGCCGCGTCGTCCGGCGCGTGGTCCGACTCCGGTAGCGCGGCGGCCGGGGACTCCGGCACCGCCGGCGGGCGCCTGGCCTACACCGGCACCGACACCACCGGGGTGCTGGGCAAGGGCCTGCTGGCCCTGCTGCTGGGCGCGGTGCTGACCCTGTCCGCCCGGCGCCGGCCGGTGACCGGCTGACCAACCGCGGGCCCGGCCGACCGCACCGTCGGCCGGGCCCGCGGCACGCCCGCTCTGCCACCATCCGCCCATGACCGAGCCGGAGACCGAGCGCAACGTGCTGGGTGGGGAACTCGAGCCCTGCGGGACCGAGCCGCTGACCGGCTTCTTCCGCGACGGGACCTGCCGCAGCGGGCCGGAGGACCTCGGGAGCCACACGGTGTGCGCCGTGGTGTCGCGGGAGTTCCTCGCCCTGCAGCGCGAGCTCGGCAACGACCTCACCACGCCGCGCCCGGAGTACGGGTTCCCGGGCCTGCGCCCCGGTGACCGCTGGTGCGTCGTCGCGGTGCGCTGGCTGCAGGCCTACCGCGCCGGGGCGGCGGCCGGCGTGGTGCTGGCGGCCACCAACGCGCGGGCGCTGGAGGTGGTACCGCTGTCGGCGCTGCGCCAGCACGCCGTCGACGTCCCCGACGACGTCCGCGGTCTGGACTGAGGGGATGATCGGCGGGGCGCCCGCACCCCGTCCCGCACCGAGGAGCCCCCGTGACCGACCTGCTCGACCTGCCCGTCGCGACCCTGCAGGGCGAGGACACCACGCTCGGCGAGCTGACCGGCCGCCGCCCGGCGCTGCTGGTCAACGTGGCCAGCCGGTGCGGCCTGACCCCGCAGTACACCCAGCTCGAGCAGCTGCAGCGCGAGTACGGCCCCCGCGGGTTCACCGTCGTCGGCCTGCCCTGCAACCAGTTCGCCGGACAGGAGCCGGGCACCGCCGAGGAGATCGCCGGCTTCTGCTCGGCCACCTACGGCGTCACGTTCCCCATGACGGACAAGATCGAGGTCAACGGGGAGGGAGCGCACCCGGTGTACCAGCGGCTGGCCACGGCCGCCGACGCGAACGGCGAGGCCGGCCCGGTGCAGTGGAACTTCGAGAAGTTCCTGGTCGACGCCGACGGCGCGGTCGTCGCGCGGTTCCGGCCGACGACCGACCCGGGCGCACCCGAGGTCCGCACCGCGATCGAGGCCCTCCTGCCGAGCTGAGGCCCCGCGGGGCGCAGCCGATGTCGCGATGAAGGCACGGGACCGCGGCGGCAGGTGCAGCATGGAGCCGTGGCCGACCTGCACTTCTACTTCGACCCCGTCTGCCCCTTCGCCTGGCTGACCAGCAGGTGGGTGCGCCTGGTCGCCGCGCAGCGCGCCTACGACGTCGACTGGCGGCTGATCTCGCTGCGGCTGCTCAACGCGCACGTCGACTACGCCGCGCACTTCCCGCCCGAGTACGAGGAGGGCCACACCGCGGGCCTGCGGCTGCTGCGGGTGTTCGCGCAGACGCGCGAGCAGCACGGGCGGGCGGCGGTCGGCGTCCTCTACGAGCACCTCGGGCAGCGGGTGTTCGAGACCGAGCCCGACCGTCCCGGCACCGCGGCCCGGCGCGGCACCGCCGCCTACCTGGAGCCGGTCCTCGACCGGGCCGGGCTGCCGCGGGACCTGGCCGCCGCGCTCGACGACGACCGCTGGGACGGCGTGCTGCAGGCCGAGACCGACGAGGCACTGAGCCTGACCGGCCGCGACGTCGGCACGCCGATCCTGCACTTCGAGCCGCCGGACGGCATCGCGTTCTTCGGCCCGGTGATCAGCCGGGTGCCCGCGGAGGACCGCGCGGCGGAGCTGTGGGACCACGTGGTGGGCCTGGCCCGCTTCCCGGGCTTCGCCGAGCTCAAGCGCAGCCTGCGCGAGCGGCCGCAGCTGCCCGCGGCGGGCGTGGCACCCGGCCAGGTCGGGGTGGAGGAGGAGTGGCGCGCAGGGAGCCGCCGGCTGGACGGGTGAGCACACCGTCCGGCCACGGACTAAGGTGAGCCTCACCTAGCCCCCGCCGTCCGGAGCTCGCCGGTGCCCGTCCCCAGCGCCACCCGCCCCCCTGCGGCGACCCCGGGGACCGTCGGGCGCCCGGCCCGCGCCACCCGCACCCGGCGCCGCGTGCTCGGCGTCCTCGTCCTGGCCGGGCTGGTCGTCGTCGCCTGTGCGGCGAGCATCGCGATCGGCACCCGCCCGCTGGGCCTGGGCACCGTCTGGACCGCGCTCACCGACCGCTCGCTGGGCACCGAGGAGGCAGTGATCGTCTGGGACCTGCGGGTCCCGCGGACGGCGCTGGGCCTCATGGTCGGCGCCGCGCTCGGCGTCTCCGGCGCGCTGATGCAGGGCCACACCCGCAACCCGCTGGGCGACCCCGGCCTGCTGGGCATCACCGCCGGGGCCTCGTTCGCCGTCGTCCTGGCGATCACGCTGCTGGGCGTCGGGACGCCGTCGGGCTACGTGTGGTTCGCCTTCGCCGGGGCCCTGGCCGGCACGGTCGCCGTGTTCGTGCTCGGCTCGGCGGGCAAGGGCGGGGCCACCCCGGTCACCCTCGCGCTGGCCGGGGCGGCGCTGTCCGCGCTGCTGTTCGCGCTGGTCCGGGCACTGCTGGTCAGCGACTCCGACTCCCTCGACGCCTTCCGGTTCTGGGTGGTCGGCGCGCTGGCCGGCCGCGGTGCCGACGTCGCCTGGCAGGTGGCGCCGTTCATCGCCGCCGGCCTGGTGCTCGCGCTGCTCAACGCGCCCGCCCTGGACCTGCTCGGCATGGGCGAGGACGTCGCCCGCGGCCTGGGCCAGCGGGTGTGGCTGGCCCGCGGGCTCGGGCTGGCCGCGGTCACCCTGCTGGCCGGCGCGGCCACCGCCGCCTGCGGCCCGATCGCCTTCGTCGGGCTGGTGGTGCCGCACGTGGTCCGGGCGTTCACCGGGCCGGCGCACCGGTGGCTGGTGCCCTGCTCCGGCCTGCTGGGCGCGGTGCTGCTGCTCTCCGCCGACGTCGTCGGCCGGGTGGTGGCCCGCCCCGGTGAGCTGCAGGTGGGCATCGTGCTCGCGCTCGTCGGCAGCCCGTTCTTCGTGGCGCTGGTCCGCCGCCGCCGGACGGCGACACTGTGAGGGCCGAGCCGTGACCGCCTCCGTCGACGCCGTCCGGCAGACGACGCCGCCCGAGCCCGGCGGGCGCCCGGCCGGCCGCGCGGTCACGGTGCGGATCGGGCCGGTCTCGGCGCGGTTCCGCTGGCGCTCGGTCGTCGTCCCGCTGGCCGCGCTCGCCGTCGTCGTGCTGCTGGCGGCGGCCAGCCTGGGCCGCGGCGACTACCCCCTCGGCATCGGTGACGTGCTGCGGACGCTGGTGGGCGCCGGCGTGGAGAGCCACCGGTTCATCGTGCTGGAGCTGCGTGCCCCGCGGACGCTGGTCGGGGTGCTGGTGGGCCTGGCGCTGGGCCTGGCCGGGGCGCTGTTCCAGACCTTCGCCCGCAACCCGCTGGCCTCCCCCGACGTCCTCGGCATCACCCAGGGCGCCTCGGTCGGCGCGGTCGCGGCGATCGTGCTCGGCGGCAGCGGCTCGGCCGGCGCGCTGCTCGGCGGCCTCGGGGTGCCGCTGGCCGCGCTGCTCGGTGCGCTGGTCGCGGGTGCCCTGCTGTTCGTCCTCGCCTGGCGCGCCGGGCTCGACGGCTTCCGCCTCGTGCTGGTGGGCATCGCGCTGTGGACCGCCGGCCAGGCGCTCACCGACTGGCTGCTCACCCGCGCGGAGATCTACGACGCCGCGGCCGCGTACGTGTGGATCACCGGCTCGCTCAACGCCCGCACCTGGGACCAGGCCGCGCAGCTGGCGCTCTCCCTCGCGGTGCTGGTCCCCCTCGCGCTGGCCGCCGGGCGCGTCCTGGGCGTCCTGCAGTTCGGCGACGACACCGCCCGCGGTCTCGGCGTCCGGCTGGCCAGGGCACAGGCGGCGGTGGTCGTCGTCGCGGTCCTGCTGGTCGCGGCGGCGGTGGCCGCGGCCGGTCCGATCGCGTTCGTGGCGCTCGTCGTGCCGCAGATCGCCGTCCGGCTGACCGGGGGCTCGCGGCCGCCGCTGCTGGCCTCGGGCCTGCTCGGCGCCGCGCTGGTCACCGGCGCCGACCTGCTCACCCGCACCGTCCTGCCCGAGGCGCTCCCGGTCGGCATCCTCACCGCCGCCGTCGGCGCGCCCTACCTCCTCTGGCTGCTCGTCCGCGGGAGGCGGACCCCCGCATGACCACCTCCACCTCCGAGGCGCCCGTGCACGTGCCCACCCCCGTCCCCCCGGTCCGCCTGGCCGCCGAGGACCTGCGCCTGGCCTACGACGACCGGGTGGTCGTCGACGGGCTCGACCTCACCCTCACCGACGGCTCGTTCACCGCGATCGTCGGCCCCAACGGCTGCGGCAAGTCCACGCTGCTGCGCGCGCTGGGCCGGTTGCTGCGCCCGGCGGCCGGCCGGGTGCTGCTCGACGGCCGGTCGATCGCGAGGACGCCGACCCGCGAGGTGGCCCGCGTCCTCGGCCTGCTGCCGCAGACGCCGGTGGCGCCGGCCGGCCTGACCGTGGCCGACCTGGTCGCCCGCGGCCGGCACCCGCACCAGAGCTGGCTGCAGCAGTGGTCGCGCGAGGACGAGGCCGTCGTCGCCGAGGCGCTGGCCTGGACCGACATGGCCGACCTCGGCGACCGCCCGGTCGACGAGCTCTCCGGCGGGCAGCGGCAGCGGGCCTGGATCTCCATGGCGCTGGCGCAGCAGACCGACCTGCTCCTGCTCGACGAGCCGACGACCTACCTGGACCTCTCCCACCAGATCGACGTGCTGGAGCTGGTGTCCCGGCTGCACGCCGAGCGGGGCCGCACGGTGGTCGTCGTGCTGCACGACCTCAACCTCGCCGCCCGGTACGCGCAGCGGCTGGTGGCCATGCGCGACGGCGTCCTGGTCGCGTCGGGCACGCCGCACGAGGTGCTGACCGAGCAGCTGCTGGCCGACGTCTTCGACCTCGAGGCCCGCGTGGTGCCCGACCCGGTGACCGGCACGCCGATGGTGGTCCCGGTCCGCCGCCTCCGCTGACCCCGCGGGGGGTTGACCGGGGATCAGGGTCCCTGATCCCCGGGCGTCCTCCCTCTCGTCCCACCGTGGGGGAGGACGCTCCACGATCAGGGACCCTGATCGTGGAACGGCATCCCGTCAGGACTCCGAGCGGCCCTCGCGCCAGTAGCCCATGAACGCCACCGCGCGCCGGTCGACGCCGAGGTCGGCGACCAGGTGCCGGCGCAGCCGCTTGACCACCCCGGCCTCACCGGCCAGCCACGCGTAGCAGCCCGCGCCCGCCTCCGGGTCCTCGGGGACCTCCCACAGCGGCTCGGCATCGAGGTCGACGTCCTCCGGGGCGGCGCCCGGCGCCGCGGCGACGCCGAGGTCGACCAGCGCGGCGTGGACGGCGGGGACGAGCAGCTCGCCGCGCGGGCGGTCGGCGCGGGCCAGCCAGCGCACGCTCACTCCCTCGGGCAGCCGCAGGTCCTGCACGTCGCCGGCCTGCGGCACCTCCAGGACGGCGACGGCGCGCCGCCCGGTCGGCAGGGACTCCAGGATCGCGCCGACCGCGGGGACGGCGGTCTCGTCGCCGGCCAGCAGCAGGCAGCGCGCGGTCGCGGGCGGCGCCCACTCGACCCCCCAGGCGCGGCCGCGACCGGGCCGATCCGGGCCCATGAGCACGACCGGGTCGCCCGGCGCGGCGTGCGCGGCCCAGGTCGCGGCCGGGCCGGCGTGCCCGTCGTCGACGCCGTGCAGGACGACGTCGAGGTCGACCTCGGCCACCTCCGGCCGCGCCGCGCGCACGGTGTAGGTGCGCAGCACCGGCCGGCGCTCCTCCGGCAGCGCGCACCAGGCGGGGTACCACTCGGAGCCGGCGGCGTGCAGCTCGGCCAGCGCGCTCGGGTCGGGGGCGAGGACGAGCTTGACCCGCTGGTCGTCACCGGCCACGCCGAACCCGCCCAGCCGCGGCCCGGTGAGGGTGACCCGGACCATCGACGGGCCCAGCGGGCGCACCCGCGCGACGACCGTCTCGAAGAACAGCCACTGCGGCAGCGCGGCGGCCGGGGCCTCGGTCGTCGCGGTCTCGGTCGTGGTCACTGCGGTCTCCGCTCTCCCGGTCGGACGGCCCGGGCGGACCGCGAGTAAGGCAAGGCTAACCTCTCCGCTGCCCGCAGGGGAGTCCCCCTGCCCGACCTGCGAGGAGACCCCGTGTCCCGACCCCCGCGCGCGCTCGGCGCCGCCCTGGCGCTCACCGCGCTGCTCGCCGCGAGCGCCTGCTCGACCGCCGAGGACACCCAGGCGGCCGCCTCGTCCGGGCCGGGCTGGTCGTTCACCGACGACGTCGGCACCACCGTCGAGCTCGACGCGCGGCCCGAGCGGGTCGCCGGCCTCAACTACGTCGCGTCGTCGCTGTGGAACCTCGGCATCGAGCCGGTGGCGACCTTCGGCCAGACCTCGGCCGCCGACGACGTGCAGTTCGAGGGGCGCGACCTGTCCGGGGTGGAGATCGTCGGCGAGAGCTACGGCGCGATCGACCTCGAGGCGCTGGCCGCCGCCGATCCCGACGTCGTCGTGACCACGGTCTACCCGGTGGACTCCGAGGGGACGCTGGACGGGACCCAGCCGCTGTACGGGTTCGAGTCGCTGGAGCAGCAGGAGCAGGTCGCGCGGATCGCCCCGGTGATCGCGATCGCCTGGCGCGGGTCGGCCGCCGACGTCATCGAGCGCACCGCCGAGCTGGCCGGGGCGCTCGGAGCCGACCTGGACGGCCCGGAGGCCAGCGCGGCCCGGCAGGCCTACGAGCAGGCGTCGGCCGTACTCACCGAGGCCGCCTCCTCCGGCGTCACCGTGCTGCCGGTGGCGGCCTACCCCGACGAGGGCTTCTACATGGCCAAGGCCGCCGACGACCCGTCGCTGCGCCTCTACCGGGACCTCGGCGTCCGGTTCGTCGACCCGGGCGGCGAGGGGTACTTCTGGCAGACGGCGGGCTGGGAGAGCGTGCCGCAGCACCCCAGCGACGTCCTGCTGTACTCGCTGCGCGGCGCGATGACGCCCGAGCAGATGTCCGGCCAGCCCACCTACCGGCTGCTGCCGGCCGTGCAGGCCGGACAGGTGCACCCGTGGGAGTACATCGGCATGGACCACGCCGCCCAGGCCCGCTACATGGAACGGCTGGCCGGCTGGCTGCGCGACGCCCGGAAGGTGACCTAGGAGGGCAGCGGCGCCGGCGTCTCCGGGAGGGGCGCCGGCGCCGGACGGGCGCGGGCGCGGGCGGTCTGGGCGAGCGCGATGCCGCCGAGGACGACCAGCCCGCCGAGGACCTGCCAGCCGGTGAGCACCTGCTCCAGCCACAGCCACGCGACCAGCGAGGCGAACACCGGCTCGATCGTGGCCACCAGCCCGGCGGTCGTGGGCGGCAGGTGCCGCAGCGCGGCGATCGACAGCCAGAACGGCGTGATCGCCCCCAGGACGACGATCCACAGCACCAGCACCCACAGCGGCAGCGCCACCGCACCCAGCGAGACCGGCACCCGGTCGGCGAGGACGGCGGGGTCGAAGGGCGTCCACGGCGCGGCGACCGCCCAGAACAACGCCGCGGTCACGAAGCTCCAGCAGGTCAGCGCCACCGGGTCGCGCTCGGCCGTGCCGCGCTCGCCCAGCAGGTAGTAGGTGGCCAGGCAGACCGCCGCGGCCAGGCCCGCGACGACGCCGAGCAGGTCCAGCGAGCCCCCGCCCTGCCACACCTGCGCGACCAGCACCAGGCCGCCCAGTGACAGCGTCAGCGCCAGCCAGATGCGCGGGCGCACCGGCTCCTTCCGCACCAGCCGCACCCACAGCGCGATCCAGACCGGCGCGGTCATCTCGAAGACCAGCGCGATACCGACCGGCAGCCGCCCGATGGCGACGTAGTACAGGAACTGCGTCAGGGCGACGCCGACCACGCCGAACGCGGCGACCAGCGGCACCTCGCGCCAGGTCAGCCGCAGCCGCCGCGGCGCGAGGACCGCGAGCGCGACCAGCAGCCCGGCCGCCGCACCGGCGCAGCGCATCGCCGTCAGCCAGGTCGGCGGGACGCCGGCCCGCAGCGCCAGCGTGGACACCGTGCCGTTGACGGCGAACAGGCCCGCCGCGGCGAGGGTGAGCAGGTAGCCGACGGCGGGCCGGCGGATGGGCGGCACCCGTCCGACTGTAGCGGGCGTAGCGGCAAACGCCGCCTACCGGGGGGTCACTGTCCCTGAGCCGGGTCCATCCACATGACCTCCCAGACGTGGCCGTCGGGGTCGGTGAAGCTCGAGCCGTACAGGAAGCCGTGGTCCTGGGCCGGCATCCAGCGCCCGCCACCGGCGCCGAGGGCCTTCTCCACCAGCTGGTCGACCTCCTCGCGGCTCTCGCAGGAGAGCGCGTACAGCGCCGCCGTCGCCGCCCGCGGGTCGGCGACCTGCGTCCCGTCGGGGACGAAGCCGCGCATCTTCTCGCGGGTCATCAGCTGGAGGAAGATCGTGTCGCTGACGACCACCGAGGCCGACGAGTCGTCGGAGAACTGCTCGTTGATCGAGAAGCCGAGCACGGTGTAGAAGGCGCGGCTGGCCGCCACGTCGGCGACCGGCAGGTTGAGGAAGACCATGCGCACGGGGCACTCCGTCCGTCGGGGGCCCGGCGGGCCCGTCGCGAGGGGAGACGGCCCGGTGCCGCGGAACTCATCGCGCGCGTGGCGCCCGGGGACGCCGGGCACCCTCGACGGCGTGAGCGAACCCCGGCCGCCCTGGTCCCGCCGCCGTCGCCGGCTGCTCACCTGGCTCGCGCTCGGCGCGGCGGCCGGCGGCCTGGGCGCGGTCACGCTGCCCGCGGAGGCCGGGGTGACGGCGGCCTACCTGGGCGCGTTGTGCGCGCTGCTGCTCGTCATGGCGGCGGTGCTCTTCTTCGCGGTCCCCGGGCCGGACACGGTCGGCACGCTGCTGCGCTCCACGCCGCTGGCCGGCGCGGTGTGCGTCGTGGCCGCCCTGCTGGCGCTGTCGACCGAGGGTCAGTCGCTGCGCTGGCTGTGGGGGACCGCCGCGGGCGCGGCCGCCGTGTGGGTCGCCACGGCGGCGTGGCTGACCCGCCGCAGCTGACCGGGCGGCACCCGGCGAGACTGCCCGGCGTGGACCTGCCCCCCGCCTTCTACCTCAACGACGGCGACGGGTTCGCCGCCACCGCGCTGACCATCGGGCCGTGGGACCCGGGCCTGCAGCACGCCGGCCCGCCCGCCGCGCTGCTGGCGCGCGAGGTCGAGCGCACCGGCGGGATCGACGGCGGCCAGCCGGTGCGGCTGGCCTTCGACGTCCTCGGCCCGGTGCCGGTGGGCCCGGTGCGGGTGGGCGCGCGGGTGCTGCGCCCGGGCCGCCGGATCGAGCTGGTCGAGGCGACGCTTCAGGCCGGCGGGCGGCCGGTGATGCGGCTGACCGCCTGGCGGATGCGCGCCCGCGACTCCGCCGCCGCCGCGCACCCGCCGCAGCGGTTCCCGGTCGGGCCGCAGGACGGCCGGCCCGCGGCGTTCTCGGTCTTCCGCCAGGAGGTCGCCTACCACCGGTCGCTGGAGTGGCGCGAGGCCGGCGGCTCGATCAGAGGGACCGGCCCGGCCGCGACGTGGACCCGGCCGCTGTGCGCCCTCGTCGACGGCGAGCCGATCACGCCGCTGCAGCACCTGCTGGTGATGACCGACGCGGCCAGCGGCATCTCCGCGGCGCTGGACTGGTCGCAGGCCACCTTCGCCAACGTCGACCTCGTCGTCGCGCTGTTCCGGCAGCCGGCCGGGCAGTGGCTGGCGATGGACGCCGTCACCACGCTGGGGCCCACCGGGATCGGGCAGTGCGCGGCCGACCTCTACGACACGGAGGGGCGGGTCGGCCGCTCGGTCGCCTCGCTGTTCGTCGAGCCGCGCTGAGCGGCCCGCCCGGGCGGACCGGTTGGATGGGGGCAGGACGCGACACGGACGGAGGACCTGACCGCCATGGGGCCGCTGACCGACCTGCTCGACTGGCTCGCCGGCCGCGGCCTGGAGATCGTGCTGATCATCCTCGGCTCGGTGCTGATCGCCCGCTTCATCACCTGGGTGGGCACGCGGATCACCGACCGCATCGACGCGCGCTCCACCGACGGCGACGTGCTGGTCCGCTCGGAGGCCGCCAAGCACCGGCACTCGCTGACCCAGGTGATCACCTGGGCGCTGATCGTCATGGTCTACGCGGTGGCGGTCTTCTACGTGCTCGCCCGCCTCGGCGTCCCGGTCACCGGGCTGGTGGCGCCGGCCACCGTGCTCGGCGTCGGGCTGGGCTTCGGCGCGCAGCGCATCGTCGGCGACGTCCTGGCCGGGTTCTTCCTCATCACCGAGCGGCAGTACGGCTTCGGCGACGTCGTCTCGATCCAGGTGGTCGGCGGCGGTGACCCGGCCGAGGGCACGGTCGAGGACGTCACGCTGCGGATCACCCGGCTGCGCTCGGCCGACGGCGAGGTGGTCACCCTCCCGAACGGGCAGATCGTCAAGGTCGTCAACCTCTCCCGCGACTGGGCGCGCGCGGTGGTCGACGTCCCCGTGCCGACCAGCGCCGACGTCACCCGGGTCAACGAGATCCTCCACGAGGTCGGCCGGGAGGCCTTCGCCGACGCCGGGCTGCGCCGGCTGCTGCTCGACGAGCCCAGCGTCATGGGCGTGGAGAGCATCGACCTCGAGCAGGTCAACGTGCGGGTGGTGGCGCGGACCCTGCCCGGGCGGCAGTTCGACGTGGGCCGCGACCTGCGCGAGCGGATCGTGCTGGCCTTCGCCCGCGCCGGGCTGACGCTGACGCCGAGTCCCGAGCCGGCTGCCCTGCCCGTTCGCCCCGCGCCGGCGGCGAAGCCGTGACCGTCCCCGGCGCCCCCCGCCCCGCCGAGCCCACCGGCGGACCCGGCTCCGGCGGCGACCCGGCCGCCCGCGGCCGCTTCGGCCTGTCCGTCCTGCGCCGCACGCCCGGCCACATCGGACGGGCCCGCACCTCGACCGTGGTGCTGGTCCTGCTCTTCCTCGGCCTGGGCCTGCTCTACCTCTACGTGCGGCCCGCCCCGGCCGGCACCGACCCGGCGGGCACCACGACGGTGACCACGCCCGCCCCCGCGCCGGCCGGCACCACGCCGCCCGCCACCGAGGCCCCCACCACCGAGGCCCCCACCACCGAGGCGCCCACCACCGAGGCGCCCACCACCGCGGACCCAACCAGCGAGGCGCCGGCGACCACGCCGGAGGAGACCGCCCCGCCGACGACGGAGCCCCCGGCCGGCACGACCGGGGAGACGCCGTCCGAGCCGGTCCCGACGACCACCCGCGGGCCGGCGACGACGCCCGGGTCGGGACCGACGACCGTCTCCCCGCCCGGCTGACCCGGACGGGCGGAGGATGAGCGGCATGGTCCTGGGACTGCGCCGGCCGGTCGTGCAGGCACCGATGGCCGGCGGGCCCTCCACGCCCGCGCTCGCGGCTGCGGTGTCCGAAGGGGGCGGGCTGGGCTGCCTCGCTGCCGGGTACCGGACGCCGTCGGCGGTGCGCGAGGAGGTGCACGCCGTCCGGGCGCTGACCGGGCAGCGGTTCGCGGTCAACGTCTTCCTGCCCGGACCGCCGGCCGACGCCGACGCCGTGCGCCGCTACGCCGAGCGGCTCCGGCCCGAGGCCCGGCGCTGGGGCGTCGACCTGGGCGAGCCCCGGGCCGACGACGACGCCTGGGAGGACAAGGTCGCCCTGCTCGCCGAGGAGCGGGTGCCGGTGGTCTCGTTCACCTTCGGCCTGCCCCGCCCGGACGTGGTCGCCGCGCTGCACGCCGCCGGGTCCACCGTGCTCGTCACCGTCACCACCCCCGAGGAGGCGGTCGCGGCCCGCGACGGCGGCGCCGACGCGCTGGTCGTGCAGGGCATCGAGGCCGGCGGGCACCGGGGCGGACCGTCCGACCGGGACGGCGAGGGCGAGTACGGGCTGCTGCCGCTGCTCCGCCTCGTCGCCCGGGCCGTCGACCTGCCGCTGGTCGCCGCCGGCGGGATCCCCGACGGCGCCGCCGTCGCCGCGGTCCTGGTGGCCGGGGCGGAGGCCGCGCAACTGGGCACGGCGTTCCTCCGCTGCCCCGAGGCGGGCACCGCCCCGGCGCACCGCGAGGCGCTCACCACCTCCGGGCGCACGGCGCTGACCCGCGCCTTCAGCGGCCGGCGCGCCCGCGGGCTGGTCAACCGCTTCCTCACCGAGCACTCCCCCGCCGCCCCGGCGGCCTACCCCCAGGTCCACCACCTGACCTCGCCGCTGCGCGCGGCGGCCCGGCGGGCCGGCGACCCCGGGGGGCAGAGCATGTGGGCCGGGCAGGCGCACCGCCTGGCCGAGGCCGTCCCCGCCGCCGAGCTGGTGCGGCGCCTCGACGACGACGCCCGGGCCGCGCTCGCCCGCGTGCACCCCGGGAACGACCGCCGCTGACCTGGGCTATCGTCGGGGCAGGCTCACGAGAGGCAGCGCGAAGCACCTGGCTTGCTGCCCGGCAACCTCTTCCTCCGTCTGAGGTGCTCCCAGGGGAAGAGCCGGCCGTGCGGCGCCCGCTGCCCGGCAAGGACGGAGCACCTGTGCGCCGCAGGTCCTCCGGAGCGAGAGGAGACGGCGCGTGACCGACCCGAAGAGCTGGAGCTTCGAGACCCGGCAGATCCACGCCGGCACCAGCCCCGACCCCACGACGGGCGCCCGGGCGCTGCCCATCTACGCCACCACCAGCTACCAGTTCCGCGACACCCAGCACGCCGCGGACCTGTTCGCGCTGGCCGAGCTGGGCAACATCTACACGCGGATCATGAACCCCACGCAGGACGCGCTCGAGCAGCGCGTGGCCTCCCTCGAGGGCGGGGTCGCGGCGCTCGCGGTGGCCAGCGGCCAGGCGGCGGAGACCCTCGCACTGCTCAACGTCGCCGAGGCCGGCAGCCACGTCGTCGCCTCCGCCTCGCTCTACGGCGGCACGTACAACCTGCTGCACCACTCGCTGCCCAAGCTCGGCGTCGAGGTCTCCTTCGTGGAGGACCCCGACGACCCGCAGAACTGGCAGGCGCTCGTCCGCGAGAACACCAAGGCGTTCTACGGCGAGTCGATCGGCAACCCCAAGGGCGACGTCCTCGACATCGCCGCGGTCGCCGAGGTGGCCCACCGCAACGGCGTGCCGCTGATCGTCGACAACACCATCGCCACGCCCTACCTGGTGCGCCCGCTCGAGCACGGCGCCGACGTCGTCGTCCACTCGGCCACCAAGTACCTCGGCGGCCACGGCACCGCGATCGCCGGGCTCATCGTCGACGGCGGCGGCTTCGACTGGACCAGCGGGAAGTTCCCCGGCTTCACCACGCCGGACCCGACCTACCACGGCGTCGTCTACGCCGACCTCGGCGCCCCGGCCTACGCGCTCAAGGCCCGGGTGCAGCTGCTGCGCGACCTCGGCCCGGCGATCAGCCCGTTCAACGCCTGGCTGGTCGTCCAGGGCATCGAGACGCTGTCGCTGCGGATGGAGCGGCACGTGGCCAACGCCCAGCGGGTGGCCGAGTTCCTCGAGGCCCACGACGAGGTGGAGTCGGTGCACTACGCCGGCCTGCCGTCCTCGCCGTGGTACGCCGCCCACCAGCGCTACGCCCCGAAGGGCGCCGGGGCGGTGCTCGCCTTCGAGATCCGCGGCGGGATCGAGGCCGGCCGGCGGTTCGTCGAGGGCCTGGAGCTGCACAGCCACGTCGCCAACATCGGCGACGTGCGCAGCCTGGTCATCCACCCGGCGTCCACGACGCACTCGCAGCTGACCGCGGAGGAGCAGCTGACCACCGGCGTCACGCCCGGTCTGGTGCGGCTGGCCGCCGGCCTGGAGGGCATCGAGGACATCCTGGCCGACCTCGAGGCCGGGTTCCGCAGCGCCAAGGGGGCCTGACGTGACGGGGGTGAGGGACGCCCCGGCGTCCCTCACCCCGCCGCACACCGGCGGGTGGCGCGACGGCGACCCCACCGGGGACCGGCTGTTCCTCGACCTGGACGGCCCGGTCCGGCTGGAGCGCGGCGGGGTGCTGCCCGGCGTCCGGGTCGCCTACGAGACGTGGGGGACGCTCGCGCCCGACGGCGGCAACGCGGTGCTGGTCGAGCACGCGCTGACCGGCGACAGCCACGTCACCGGCCCCGCCGGACCCGGCCACCCGACGCCGGGCTGGTGGGCGCCGCTGGTCGGGCCGGGCGCGCCGCTGGACACCGACCGGCTCTTCGTCGTCTGCGCCAACGTGCTCGGCGGCTGCCAGGGCACCACCGGGCCGTCGTCGACGGCGCCCGACGGCCGCCCGTGGGGATCGCGGTTCCCCGAGGTGACCGTCGCTGACCAGGTGCTGGTCGAGGCCGCGCTGGCCGACGCGCTCGGCGTCCGCCGGTGGGCCGCCGTCGTCGGCGGGTCGATGGGCGGCATGCGGGCGCTGGAGTGGGCGGTCGCGCTGCCCGACCGGGTGGCCGGGCTGTTCTTCCTCGCCTCGGGTGCCGCGGTCACCGCCGACCAGCTGGGCACCCAGACCACCCAGCAGGCCGCCATCCGCGCCGACCCCGCGTGGGCGGGCGGTGACCACCTCCCGGGTCCGGGACCGGTCGCGGGCCTCGGTGTCGCGCGGCGGATCGCGCACCTCACCTACCGCAGCGCGTTCGAGCTCGAGGAGCGGTTCGGCGCCACGGTCCAGGACGACGGCCGCTTCGCCGTCGCCTCCTACCTCGACCACCACGCCGACAAGCTCGCCCGCCGCTTCGACGCCGGCAGCTACGTGGTGCTCACCGAGGCGATGAACACCTGGGACGTCGGCCGCGGCCGCGGCGGCGTGGAGGCGGCGCTGGCCCGCGTGACGGCCCGCGCCGTCGTGGCCGGGGTCGACAGCGACCGGCTCTACCCGCTGGGGCTGCAGCAGCGGGTGGCCGACGCGCTCGGGGTGCCGCTGCGGGTGCTGTCCTCGCCGTACGGGCACGACGGCTTCCTCGTCGAGGCCGACGCCGTCGGCGCGCTGGTGCGCGAGCTGCTGGGCACCTGAGGTCCCGCTTCCCCTCCCCCGGGGGGGGGGGGGGGGGGGGGGGGGGGGGGGGGGGGGGGGGGGGGGGGGGGGGGGGGGGGGGGGGGGGGGGGGGGGGGGGGGGGGGGGGGGGGGGGCGGGGCGGAGCCCCCCCGGCGCCCCCCCCCCCCCCCCCCCCCCCCCCCCCCCCCCCCCCCCCGCTCACGGGGGCCCGGACGGGCGAGATCACGGGATCTCGGCAGACTGGCGCGCGTGACCGACCTCGAGGAGCTGCGCGCCACCTGCGACCGGGCGCTGTCCGGACACGGGCCGGTGCGGGCCGCGGAGCTGCTGGCCACCGTCCCCGCCGACACCGCGGTCGACCGGTACGGGAGCGGCGGCGTCGTCGCCGAGCTCGAGGACGAGGTGGCCGCCCTGCTGGACAAGCCCGCGGCGGTGTACCTGCCCAGCGGCACGATGGCGCAGCAGGCGGCGCTGCGGGTGCACGCCGGGCGCACCCTGCGGCGCACCGTCGTCGCCCATCCCCAGTGCCACCTGTTCCAGCACGAGGGCGGGGCGCTCGAGCGGCTGCACGGGTTGGTCCCGCGGCCGGTCGGCGACCGCAACCGGCTGCTGCTGCGCGCCGACCTCGACGCCGTCGCCGAGCCCCCGGCCGCGCTGGTGGTGGAGCTGCCCCAGCGGGACCTCGGCGGGCAGCTGCCGCCGTGGGACGACGTCGTGGAGCAGACGGCGTGGGCGCACGACGTGCACTCCGTGGCCCACCTCGACGGCGCCCGGCTGTGGGAGGCCGCCGCGGGCTACGGGATGCCGCCGGCCGACCTCGCCGCCCCCTTCGACACCGTCTACGTCAGCTTCTACAAGGGCCTCGGCGCGCTGGCAGGGTGCTGCCTGGCCGGGCCGGCCGACGCCGTCGCCGAGGTGCGCGAGTGGCGGCACCGGCTCGGCGGCACGCTGTTCGGTCTGTGGCCCGGCGCGGCCTCGGCGCTGAGCTGCCTGCGGCAGCGGCTGCCGCTGATGCCGGCCTACCTGGAGCGGGCGCACGAGGTGGCGCGCTGCGTGCGCGACCTGCCCGGCGTGCGGGTGGTGCCCGACCCGCCGCAGACGCCGATGCTGCACCTGCTGCTCGAGACGACGCCCGAGGCCTTCCGGGACGCCGCCCGCGAGCTCGCCGAGGAGGGGCTGTGGACCTGGCCCGCGCCGGCGGCCACCGGCGACCCGGCGGTGCTGCGGGTGGAGCTCGCCGTCGGCGACGCGACGATGGCGCTGCCGCTGGAGGAGGTGCGCGCCGCCGTCGCGCACCTGGTGAGGTGATGGAACGGCCCCCTGCGCAGGGGGCCCTCCGCTAGTCCGCGGCGTCGCCCGGGATGTGCCCGGCCGGGGGCAGCGGGCGGCGCACCACCGGCCGCACCTTCCGCGCCGCGGGCAGCCGCTCGGTGTAGCTCTGCGCGTTGAGCCGGATGTGGGTCAGGTCGTCGTCGGTGGCCTGCCGGATGACCTTCGCCGGGACGCCGGCCACCAGCGAGCCGGGCGGCACCTCGGTGCCCTGGGTGACGACGGCGCCCGCGGCCACGATCGAGCCGGAGCCGATGTGCGCGCCGTTCATGACGATGCTGCCCATGCCGACCAGGACGTCGTCGTCGACGCGCGCGCCGTGCAGCACGACCCGGTGGCCGACGGTCACGCCGCGGCCGATGACCAGCGGGAAGCCGGGGTCGGAGTGCAGCGTGCTGCCGTCCTGGACGTTCGAGCCCTCGCCGATCTCGATGACCTCGTGGTCGGCGCGCGCGACCGCGCCGTACCAGATGCTCGAGCGTGGGCCCATCGTCACCGCGCCGACCACCACCGCCGTCGGCGCGACGAACGCCTCGTCGTCGATGGCCGGTGCGCCGAAGTCCAGCTGAGCGATGTAGTTGTCCGCCACGGCCCCACCCCAGCACACCCGACCCCTGGACGGCACCCGGGACCGCGGCCAGGATCGGCGCCCGTGACCGTGCCGACCGACCTGCCCGTGCTGGCCTTCCCCGACCAGGCCGCCTTCGAGGAGTGGCTGGAGGCCGAGCACGCCACCGCGCCCGGCCTGTACGTGAAGCTGGCGAGGAAGGGCGCCGGCGTCCCGTCGCTGACCTACGCCGAGCTGGTCGAGTCGGTGCTCTGCTACGGGTGGATCGACGGCCGGTCCAACCGCTTCGACGAGCGGTCCTATCTGATCCGCGTGACGCCGCGGCGGCCGCGCAGCGTGTGGTCGCAGAGGAACGTCGAGGCCGTCGCCCGGCTGGTCGAGGCCGGCCGGATGCGCCCGGCGGGGCTGGCCCAGGTGGCGGCCGCGCAGGCCGACGGCCGCTGGGAGCGCGCCTACGCCGGCCCGGCCACCGTCACCGTCCCCGACGACCTGGCCGCCGCGCTCGACGCCGAGCCCGCCGCCCGGGCGGCCTTCGACGCCCTCGACTCGCAGAACCGCTTCGCCGTCCTGTTCCGGGTGCACACCGCCGCCACCGCGGCCACGCGGGCCCGGCGGGTGGCCGCGGCCGTGCAGATGCTCGCCGAGGGCCGCCGGCCGAACTGAGGGCGAGGTGCTGGAACGGCCCCCGTCCAGGGGCCCACCCTGAGCGTGCGAAGGGTGGGGAGGACGGGGGTCCTCCGTCAGGCGACGCGGACGGCGCCGCGGTACCCCGCCTGGTCGACGCTGGTCACCGCGACCGGCTGACCGAAGGTGCGGGCGTGCACCATCTTGCCGTCGCCGATGTAGAGGCCCACGTGGCTGACCGGCGAGTAGAAGTAGACGATGTCGCCGGGCAGCAGCTCGGCCCGCGACACCGGCGTCCCCATCGTCGACTGCGCCCGGCTCGAGTGCGGCAGGGAGATCCCGGCGGCGGCGTAGGCGTACTGGGTCAGCCCGGAGCAGTCGAAGCCGTCGGGACCGGAGGAGCCCCACACGTAGGGGTCGCCGAGCTGGGCGAGGGCCGTCTCGACGGCGGTGGCGGCCGCGGGACCGGGTGCTCCGGCCGTGGCCGCGGCGGCCGACGGCGCGGCCAGGACCGGCCCGGCCAGCGCGGCGGTGACCCGCGCCTGCTCGGCCGCCGACAGCCGCGCGAAGTCGGCCTCGTACTGGTCGATCTGCTCCTGCACCTGGGCCTGCTGCTCCTGCAGCGTGCGCAGCGACGCGGTGGCCTCGGCGGCGGCGACCTCCGCCGCGGCGCGGGTCTCGGCCGCACGGGCCTGCGCGGCGGCCACCTCGGTGAGGACGCCGTCGGTGTGGTCGGCGATGAGGTCGATCATCGTCATCTGCGCGACCAGGTCGTCGGCGGAGTCGCTGCCGAGGAACGCGGCCACCCGGGACCGGGTGGTGCCGGTGTAGCCGCTCTGGGCGATGGCGCGGATCGCCGGCTCGTAGCGGGCCAGCGTGGCCTCGGCCTCGTCGGCGGTGCGGTCGGCGTCGGCGGCGGCCTGCTGCTGGGCGGTGACGGCGAGCTCGGCCTGGTGCACCTGCTCGTCGAGCGTGGTCAGCTGCCGGCCGGCCTCCTCCACCAGCCGCTCGGCCTCCGCCGCGGTCGACGGCGCGGCGGCGGCCGACCCGGGCACGAGCACGAGGGCCACCAGGCCGGTGGCGGCCAGGACCGCACCCGTCCAGCGGCGTCCCGTCGTCCGGTTGCGCTGCACGATCGGCCTCCCCCTGCCGCCTCGCCGGGCGGCCCGCTCTGGTCGGTACGGACCGTAGGGAGGTGGTGAGCGGAGCGTGTGCAGGGCGCGCGGTGATCGGGACGGGCGGGACCCCGTGCGTCCCGTTCGTCCCACCCGCCCCGTACGTCGCGGGGAGGGCCGGTCCTGTCAGGGGGCGATGCTGCGGCGCCGGTCGGGAGCGAGCGGGACGAGGGCGTCGGCGACCGCGCCGGTGACGAAGGAGTAGAGCGCCTTGCCGGCGAGGTCGACGACCTGGTCGCGGCGGGACCACGTCCACGGCGGGTCGCCGACGCCGGTGGCGTTCTCGAGGGTCTGGTCGGTGGCCAGCCGGACCGAGGTGTGCCAGGCCGAGGCGCGCCAGCCGCGCAGCCCGCTGGCCGACCAGACGCCGCGCAGCGCGCCGACGGCGGCACCGGTGCCCCAGTGCATGAGGTGGTTGCGGACGAACGGGCGCGCCGACCCGGGCAGACGGCGCCGCGTGGCCAGCGCGGTCAGCGTGCGCCCGGGCACGTAGGAGTCCGGCCTCCGGGTCACCTGCTGCTCGGCCTTCTCGGCCAGGGTCATCGCCGCGGTGCCGGCCAGTCCGGCCAGGGCACCGCGCACAGCCGCTCGTCCCAGCATGCGGCGCCGGTACCCGTGTGGACGTCCCCGAAAGACCGGCGGTGGTGACGTGCCGGAACGGCCACCCTCCAGGGTCCCGCGCCGAGCAGGTGAGGTGCTGGACCGGCCCCTCTGCAGGGTCCCACCGCGAGCGTGCGAGCGGTGGGGGCAGAGGGGTCCTTCGATCAGCCGGCCAGGGGCTCCTGGGCGTCGAGGCCGGACACCCGCTGCAGGTCGCGCAGGACGGCCGACAGCTCGTCCGCGGTCCACGGCTCGCAGCAGTCGCAGCCGTCCTCGTCGAAGCAGCGCAGGCCCAGCGTGCCGCCGGCCTGGTCCTCGTCGATGGACAGGTGCCCGCCCTGCGGCGAGCGGTGGCAGGCGCAGGCGGAGGCGCACAGACCGATGCCCCACCCGGACACGACGACCGTCCGGCCGTCGTCCCAGATCTGGCCCACCTGGAACACGGAGGGCTTCTGCGTGCGGGTCATCGGGTGCTCCCCTCGACACCCCCGGGATCCCGGAGGCCTGCTGCGGTTGCGCCGAAAAGTAATCCGCGAACCGTGTTTGAGGGCATCACCCCTGCGGTATGACACGCCGTTTCGTCGTCGTGCGTCACAGGCGCCTCACGCGTGGGCCGGCGTCTCAGACGTCGGTGACCCGCAGCCCCGCGTGCGCCCTGTACCGCCGGTTGACGCTGATCAGGTTGGCCGTGAGCGCCTCCACCTGGCGGGCGTTGCGCAGCCGGCCGGCGTAGATCCCGCGCATGCCCGGCACCAGACCGGCCAGCGCCTGCACCAGGTCGGTGGCCTCGCGGTCGTCCCCGAGCACCAGGACGTCGGTGTCGACCTCGGCCACCTCCGGGTTCTCGAGGAGGACGGCGCTCACGTGGTGGAACGCGGCGACGACGCGGCTGTCCGGGAGCAGCGCCGCGGCCTGCTGCGCGGCCGAGCCCTCCTCGACCGGGATCGCGTAGGCGCCCTGCTTGTCGAAGCCGAGCGGGTTGACGCAGTCGACCACGATCTTCCCGGTGAGCTCCTCGCGCACGGCGGTCAGCAGGTGCTCGTGCCCCTCCCAGGGCACCGCCACGACGACGACGTCGCCGGCCCGGGCCGCGCCGTGGTTGTCGGCGCCTGCGACCTCGCCGCCGGTGGCGCCCGCGAGGTCGGCGGCGGTGGCGGCGGCCCGCCCCGGGTCCCGGCTGCCGAGGACCACCCGCACGCCCGCGGCGGCGAACCGCCGGGCCAGGCCGCGCCCCTGCGGGCCGGTGCCTCCCAGCACCGCCACGGTCAGGCCCTCGGGCACGCCGGCCCCGCTCGCCTCGGTCACTGGACGCCTCCTCGCCGCGCTCCACGGCGGAGCGCCCGGGGCCGGACGCTAGCCGACGCCGCGCGGGGGCCCGCCGGTCACAGGTCCTGCGCCAGTTCCCGCAGTTGCTCGACGGTGCGCAGCCGGCCGGCGCGGTCGGGCTGGACGAGGGAGGTGACGAGCGTGGTGACGCCGGCGTCGCGGAGTGCGGCCAGCCGCTCGGCCACCCATGCCCGGGGACCCACCAGCGAGGTGGCCGCGACCAGCTCCGCGGGGACCGCCGCGGCCGCCTCCTCCCGGCGGCCGGAGAGGTAGAGGTCCTGCACGGTGGCCGCGGCCTCGGCGTAGCCGTAGCGGACGGCGAGCTCGTGGTAGAAGTTCTTGCCGCGGGCGCCCATCCCGCCGACGTAGAGCGCGAGGTCGGCCCGGGAGCGCTCGCGCAGGTCGCCGAGGTCCTCGCCGATCGCGCAGGGGACGCCGACGCGGACGTCGAGCGGGCCCAGGGCCGGGTCCCGCCGTGCCGTGCCGGCGGCGAGCGCGGCGCCCCAGGTCTCGGCCGCCCGCTCGGGGACGAGGAAGATCGGCTCCCAGCCCTCCGCGATCTCGGCGGTGAGCTCGACGTTCTTCGGCCCGATGGCGGCGATCGTGATCGGGATCCGCTCGCGCACGGGGACGTTGACGAGCTTCAGGGGCTTGCCGAGGCCGGTGCCCTGGTCCGGCGGCAGGGGGATCGTGTACCGGCGCCCGGCGTACACGACCCGTTCCCGGCGCCAGACCATCCGGCAGATCTCGACGATCTCGCGCTGCCGGGCCAGCGGCGCGTCGTAGCGGACGCCGTGGAACCCCTCGACCACCTGCGGCCCGCTGGCCCCCAGGCCCAGGGTGAAGCGGCCGCCGGAGACCATGTCCAAGCCGGCCGCGGTCATCGCGGTCAGGGTCGGCGTGCGGGTGAAGGCCTGCAGGATGCCGCTGGTCAGCTCCATCCGCTCGGTGACCGCGGCGAGGTACCCGAGCTGGCTGACGGCGTCGAAGCTGTAGGCCTCGGCGACCGAGACGAGCTGCAGGCCGGCGCGTTCGAGCTCGCCGATCTCCTCCGCGACCTGCCGGAAGCCGCCGTCGTACCGGATCCGCATGCCGACGCGCACGTCGCGCCTCCTGGTGCCCCGCCCGTCGTGACCGGCGTCACCCTACGGGCGTGCGCTCGCCCGGCACCCTGCGCTGCCGGGGTTCCTCGCGCGGTGCGGGCGCTGCGGCACCGGCAACGCACGAGGAACGCCGGCAAGGCCGCGCCCGTGAGCAGTCCTGCAACCGGCCCGCGTCAGCTGGCCGGCGACACCGAGCTCATGTTGAAGTCCGGCACGCGCACCGGGGGCATCGCCGCGCGGGTGAACCAGTCGTTCCACTCCCGCGGCAGCGTGCGCTCGGTGCGGCCGACCTGGGTGATCCGCGCCAGCAGGTCCACCGGCGACTCGTTCCACCGGAAGTTGTTCACCGCGCCGGTCACCTCCCCGCCCTCGACGAGGAACACGCCGTCGCGGGTGAGCCCGGTCAGCAGGAGCGTCTGCGGGTCGACCTCGCGGATGTACCAGAGCGTGGTCAGCAGCAGCCCGCGGTCGGTGGCGGCCACCATCTCGTCCTGGGTGGCCGTGCCCTCCGGCGACTCGAGGACGAGGTTGTCGACGGCGGCGACGGCCGGCGCGGTGGTCTTCAGCGCCCACGCCCGCGGCCGCACCAGGTTGGTGAGGACGCCGTCGCGGATCCAGTCGACGGCCGGCGTCGCCATGCCGTTGTCGAACACGCTGGCCGACCCCGACGAGGCGCCGACCACCTGGAAGGGCGCCGCCTCCAGCCCCGGGGCGTGCGGGTCGCTGCGCAGGGTCAGCGGCAGCGCGGCCAGCCGGTCGCCGATCCGGTTGCCGCCGCCCTTGCGGGCGAACACGTTGCGGCCCTCGTCGGCGTCGCGGGCCTCCATCGTCCAGTAGGCGTAGAGCATCAGGTCGCTCACCGCCGACGGCGGCAGCACCGTCTCGTAGCGCCCGGCGGGCAGGTCGACGCGGCGCTGCGCCCAGCCGAGCTTGCGCTCGACGTCGGCGGCGAGGCCGGCCACCGAGACGTCGCGGAAGTCGCGGGTCCCCACGCCGGACCACACCGAGCGGGCGTAGTCGGTGCTCTTGCCGTTGAGCTCCACCCGGCCGGTGGGCTGGTCGTGACGCAGCCGCAGGCCGGTGGAGGTGCCCAGGTAGGTGGTGGTCATGGCGTGCTCGGCGTAGCCGAACAGCAGGTCGCCGCGGTCGCGGGCGGCGCCGAACGCCTCGCCCAGCGCGGGCGCGAACTCGGCGAACACCTCGATGGAGGTCTCGGCGGGGTCGGCGTCCCAGTCCCCGCTGCCCGCCGGGGCCTCGGTGACCAGCGGGACGGCGTCCTCGGCCGGCCCGGCGTCGCGGGCGGCCTGCTCGCTCGCGGCCACCAGCTCGGCGACGTCGGGCGTGCCGGTCCGGGCGACGGTGCCCGTGGCCATGCCCTGGCCGCCGTCGACGAACGACACGACGACGACCTGGCGCGAGCGCATCGCCCCGTTCGTGGTCAGGCTGTTCGACGCCCACCGCAGGTTCGCCTCGGTGCTCTCCACGACGAAGACGACGCACCCGTCGGCGGTCGACGCCGCCAGCGCCTTCTCGACCAGCTGCTGTGCGGTCAGCTGGCTGCTCATCGCCCGCCCTCCTGGACCGTGTTGAGGATGGTGACGCCCTCGAAGAGCGCCGCCGGGCAGCCGTGGCTGACCGGCGCGACCTGCCCGGGCTGGGCCTTGCCGCAGTTGAACGCCCCGCCGAGGCGGTAGGTGGAGGGGCCGCCGACGGCGCGCATCGAGCCCCAGAAGTCCGTGGTCGTCGCCTGGTAGGCGACGTCGCGCAGCTGCCCGGCGAGCCGCCCGCCCTCGATGCGGTAGAAGCGCTGGCCGGTGAACTGGAAGTTGTAGCGCTGCATGTCGATCGACCAGCTCTTGTCGCCGACGACGTAGATGCCGCGCTCGACCCCGCCGATCAGGCCCTCGAGGTCGGGGCCGTCCGCGGCCGGCTGCAGCGAGACGTTGGCCATCCGCTGCACCGGCACGTGCCGCGGCGAGTCGGCGAACGCGCAGCCGTTGGAGCGCGCCATCCCGCCCAGCCGCGCGGTGTTGCGGTCGACCTGGTAGCCGACCAGCACGCCGTCGCGGACGATGTCCCACCGCTGCGCCTCGACGCCCTCGTCGTCCCACCCGATCGTCGACAGCCCGTGCTCGACGGTGCGGTCGCCGGTGACGTGCATGAGCTCCGAGCCGTAGCGCAGGCTGCCCAGCCCGTCGACGGTGGCGAAGGAGGTGCCGGCGTAGGCGGCCTCGTAGCCCAGCGCCCGGTCCAGCTCGGTGGCGTGCCCGACCGACTCGTGGATGGTCAGCCACAGGTTGGACGGGTCGACGACGAGGTCGTGGCGGCCCGGCTCCACCGACGGCGCCTTGGTCTTCTCCCGCAGCAGCTCGGGGATCTCCGCCAGCTCGCCGTCCCAGTCGTAGCGGCCGTCGGTCAGGTACTCCCAGCCGCGGCCCACCGGCGGGGCGAGTGTCCGCATGCTCTCGAACGCGCCCGTCGTCCGGTCGACGGTCAGGGCGGTGAACTCCGGGGAGATGCGCACCCGCTGCTGCCGGGTGCGGGTGCCGGTGGTGTCGGCGTAGTACTTCTGCTCCTTGACGTGCGTGCAGCCCGACTGGACGTGCTCGACGCCGTCGGCGGCCAGCAGCCGCTCCGACAGCTCGGTCAGCAGGGCGGTCTTCTCCGCGTCGGGGACGTCGAAGGGGTCGACGTCGTAGGCCGACACCCAGGTCCCCTCGTGCCGGGGCTCGGGCGCGAGCTCCACCCGGTCGGTGGCGAGGGCCGCGGACACCTCCGCGACGGCGACCGCCTGCTCGGCCAGCCGGACCGCCTCGGCCGCGGTCAGGACGACGCCCGCGGCGAACCCCCAGGTGCCCTCGTGCACCACGCGGACGGCCAGCCCGAGGTCCTCGCCGGTGGCCAGCGCCTCCAGCCGCGCGTCGCGCAGGGTGATCGACTGGGTGCGGATCCGCTCCACCCGCAGGTCGGCGTGCTCGCAGCCGAGGTCGACCGCCCGGGTCAGCGCCGCCTCGGTGAGCGCCGAGAGCGGGAGCGCCAGGAAGGACTCGTCCACGTCGCGGGAGGCAGCCACCTCCTGTGTCTACCAGCCGGGCGCCCCTCCGCCGTCCACCGGCCGACCGCTCGGGACGTACCGGGCGAGGAGGACGGTCGCGATCCCCGCCAGCGCCATCAGCGCCAGGGCGGGGGACAGGCCGACGAGCCCGGCGAGGGCGCCGATGGCCGGTGCGCCGGTGAACGACCCGACGTAGCCGATGGTGGTGACGGTCGCGATCGCGGCCGGCGGGGGCGTGCTCCGACCCGTCGCGCGGGACCGCGCGTCGGGGGCGGCGCCGAGGACGGTGGGCGCCAGCGGCGCGACCCCCAGGCCGAGCACCACCCAGCCGGCCAGCGCGACGGCGCCGGTGGGGGCGAGGACGACGAGGACTGTCCCGAGGACGACGACGGCGCCACAGCCGCGCACCAGCCGGGCACGGGACCAGCGGAGCAGGACCCGGTCGGTGACGGCGCGGCCGAGCACCAGCGTGGCGGTGAACGCCAGGAACCCGCCGGCAGCCGCTCCGGGCGCCGCGCCGTGATCGGCCTCCAGCGAGACGGCGACCCAGTTGGTCGCGGCGCCGTCGACGAGGAACGCGCAGAACGCGATCGCGCCGACGAGCAGCAGCTGCCCCGACGGGCGGAACCGGCTGCGGCCGCGCGGCGGGGGAGCGGCGGCGGGCAGCATCGGCGCCGTCCCCACCAGCCCCGCGACCAGTCCCGTGGCGGCGACGGCCGCGAGGTGGGCCGTCAGCGGCACGTCCGCCGCGGCGGCCGCGGTGGCCCCGGCGGCGCCCGCGAGCAGGCCCAGCCCCTGCGCGGCCTGCAGCCCGGACAGCAGCGGCCGGCCGGCCCGGCGCTCCAGTTCGACGCCCTGCACGTTCAGGGCGACGTCCAGCACGCTGTTCGCCGCGGCCCAGACCGCCAGGCCGCAGGTCAGCAGCAGGAGGTCGGGGGCGAGCGCCGCCACCAGGACGCCGGGTGCGTAGACCACGAACCCGACCTGGGCGGCGCGGCGACCGCCCCACCGGGTGGCCAGGGCGCCGCCGAGGGACAGCCCGAGCACCGCGCCGCCCTCGACGCCGAGGACGGCCACGGCCAGCTCGCCGGCGGAGAGGTCGAGCCGTCCCTGGACGGCGGGGATGCGCCCGAACCAGCTCGCCGAGACCAGCCCGGTCACCACGAACGCCACCAGCGCGCCGGCGCGCGCCCGACGCAGCCGGCCGGCGGCGGCCACGGCGGCCTGCTGCTGCACGGGACCTGCGGTACCCGGATCGGCGCGCCGCGCACGGACCCGCGAGTCCCCCTCGGTGCCCTTCCGCCGAAGTGCACCGACCCCGGCCCCGGGGTAGCACCCGCGCCCTCAAAGCCGACCCCGGCACTGACGACCCCAG
>NZ_JBJGYY010000041.1:0-39349 GCF_054050235.1 Geodermatophilus sp. SYSU D00696
GGCCCCCCCCCGCCCGCCCGGGGCCCCCCCCCCCCCCCCCCCCCCCCCCCCCCCCCCCCCCCCCCCCCCCCCCCCCCCCCCCCCCCCCCCCCCCCCCCCCCCCCCCCCCCCGACGAGCGGGGCGGTGTCGGTGGCGGCTGCCAGGATCGGCGGCAGGAGCGAGACGGGGAGGCGCACCGGATGGCGTTGCTGCTGGCGCTGGCCTCGGCCGTCGTCTACGGGGTGGCCGACTTCTGCGGCGGTCTCGCCAGCCGGCGGGCGGCCGCGGCCACCGTCGTCGCGGTGTCGCAGGCCGCCGGGCTGGTGGTGGTCGCGCTGCTGCTGCCCTGGCTGGGCGGGGAGCCCGCGGGCGCCGACCTGGCGTGGGGAGCGGTGGCCGGCGTCGCCGGGGGCGCCGGGCTGCTGCTGTTCTACCGGGCGCTGGCCGCCGGGGTGATGAGCGTGGTGGCGCCGGTGACGGCGGTGTCGGCGGCCGCGCTGCCGGTGCTCGGCGGGCTGGCCCTCGGCGAGCGGCTCGGCCCGGCGGCCGCGGTCGGGATCGTGCTGGCGCTGGTCGCGGTGGTCCTGGTCGCCGCCGAGGGCGGCCTGGCGTCGCTGCGCGCGGCCCGGCTGGGCACCGTCGCGCCGGCGCTGGCGGCGGGGGCCGGGTTCGGGCTGTTCTTCGTGCTGCTCGAGCGCACCGGCGACGACGCCGGGCTCACCCCGCTGGCGGCGGCGCGGGTCGTGTCGGTGCTGCTGGTCGGCGGGCTGGCCCTGGCCACGGTGCGGTCGCCGCGGGTGCCGCGGCGCGTGCTGCCGGTCGTGCTGCTGGCCGGGGTGGGCGACATGGCGGCCAACGCGCTGTTCCTCCTCGCCACCCAGGCCGGCGGTCAGCTGGCGATCACCGGGGTGCTCGCCTCGCTGTACCCGGTGAGCACGGTCGTGCTGGCCCAGGTGCTGCTGCGAGAACGGCTGGCCGGCGCCCAGCGGGCGGGCCTGGCCGTCGCGGCCGCGGCGGTGGTGCTGATCGCCCTGCCGTCCTGAGCCCTGCCCCCTCGGGGTGACCCCGCCGGCCGGCCGGGTGCGTCCGGCGCCACCGCTGCCGAGAACTCCTCCGTGACCGTTCCCGCGCAGGCACCCGGGCAGCCCGGACCCACGACCGACGCCGTGCTGGAGGCCGCCATCCGCGGGGTGCGCAGCGTCTTCCAGCCCATCGTCGAGATCGACACCGGGCGGGTGGTGGCCTACGAGGCGCTCGCCCGCGGCCCGGTCGGCCCGCTGGAGCGGCCCGACGCGCTGTTCGCCGCCGCGCGCACCGCGGGCCGGCTCGCCGAGCTCGACGAGGCCTGCCGCGCCGCCGCCTTCCGCGGCGCGGTCGAGGCCGGGCTGGTCGCGCCCCTGACCCTCTTCGTCAACGTGGAGCCCGAGGTCCTCGACACCGCTCCCCTCGAGGACCTGATGGCCATCGCCGAGAGCGCCCCCGGGCAGGTCCGCGTGGTCATGGAGATCACCGAGCGGGCGATCGCCGCCCGGCCGGCCGAGCTGCTGCGCACCGTCGAGCGGGTCCGCGAGCTGGGCTGGGCCGTGGCCGTCGACGACGTCGGCGCGGAGTCGATGTCGCTGGCGTTCCTGCCGCTGCTGCGCCCCGACGTCGTCAAGCTCGACCTGCGGCTGGTGCAGGAGCGCCCGGGTCCGCAGATCGCCGAGATCATGAACGCGGTCAACGCCTACGCCGAGCGCAGCGGCGCCGTGGTCCTGGCCGAGGGCATCGAGGACGAGCGCCACCTGCGCACCGCCCGCGGCCTCGGCGCCACGCTGGCGCAGGGCTGGCTGTTCGGCCGCCCGGCTCCCGGCGCCGCGCCCGACCTGACCGTCGGCGAGCTGGTGCTGCCCGGCGCGGGCCTGCCGGCCGGTGCGCTCGGCGCGGTGTCGCCGTTCGCCTGCCTGCCCGACGGCACGCCGCTGCGGCGGGCGCCCAAGGCGCTGCTGATCGAGCTGTCCAAGCAGCTGGAGCGGGAGGCGCTGCGCCTGGGCGAGACCTGCGTCGTCGCCGCGACCTTCCAGGAGGCGCGCCACTTCACCGTCTCCACCACCCAGCGCTACCGCGACCTGGTCGAGCGCACCGGCTTCGTCTGCGCGCTGGGCGAGGACCTGCCGGTCGAGCCGCTGCCCGGCCTGCGCGGCACCCACCTCGACCCGGCCGACCCGGTCCGCGGCGAGTGGGACGTCGCCGTGCTGTCCCCGCACTTCAGCGCCGCGCTGCTCGCCCGCGACCTCGGCGACGACGGCCCCGACGCCGAGCGCACCTTCGAGTACGCGCTCACCTACGACCGGGACACCGTGTCGCGGGCGGCGTCGTCGCTGCTGTCGCGGGTCGCCCCGCGGGCCGGTGCGGTGCCGGAGCCCCCGGCCGGGCACGTGCCCCCGGCGGCAGCACCGGCGGGCCGGCCCGCGGGCGGGCTGGCCGTGGGGACGACGAACGCCGAGGTGCTGCTGCGCCGGGCGCTGGAGGCCACGCCGAGCGGGGTCACCGTGGTCGACATGCGGCTGCCCGACCAGCCGATCGTCTACGCCAACGCGGCGTTCCGGGAGCTGGCCGGCCTGTCCGCCGAGCAGATCCTCGGCCGCAACTGCCGGCTGCTGCAGAGCCCCGACACCGACCAGGGTGCCGTGGCCCGGATCCGCGCGGCGGTCGAGACCGGTGCCTCCTGCCGGGAGACGGTGCTCAACCTGCGCGGCCCCGAGCGCACGCCGTGGTGGAACGAGCTGCACCTGGCCCCTGTGCACGACGCCGACGGGTCGGTCGTGCAGTACATCGGCGTGCAGGTCGACGTCACCGCCCGGGTCGAGGCCGAGCGGGCGCTGGTGCGCGAGCGCGACCGCACGCAGGCCGCGCTGGCGCGCATCCAGGAGCTGGCCTGCACCGACCCGCTGACCGGCCTGCCCAACCGGCGGCGCCTGGAGGAGCAGGTGGAGACGGCGATCTGGGAGGCCCGCGCCCGCGGCGACGCGCTCGGCCTGCTGTTCGTCGACCTCGACGGGTTCAAGGCGGTCAACGACGCCCTGGGCCACGCGGCCGGGGACGAGCTGCTGCAGGTGGTCGCCGGGCGGCTGCGCGACCGCGTCCGGCGGCGGGACCTGCTCGCCCGGCTCGGCGGGGACGAGTTCCTCGTCGCGCTGCCCGACCTGCGGCCGGAGACCGCGGCGGCCGAGGCGGGCCGGGTGGCCGACGAGCTCGCCGCCTCGATCCGCCGGCCGGTCACGCTGCGCGGCACCGAGGTCTCGCTGGGCGCGAGCATCGGCGTGGGCGTGTGCCCGGACGACGGCGTGGTGTTCGCCGACCTGCTGCACCGGGCCGACCTGCGCATGTACGACCGCAAGGCCGCCACCCGCGGCGCGGCCGCCCGCGCGGCGACCGCGCGGGCCGCGGCCGCCGCGGTGCCCCCTCCGGCGGCGCCCGCGCTGCCCTGACCGCCCGCCGCGGCGGTCAGCCCTGCGCGAGCTGTGTCGCGTAGAGGCAGATCGCCGCGGCGGCGGCCAGGTTGAGGCTCTCGGCGCGGCCGCGCATCGGGATGCGCACCCGGGCGTCGGCGGCGCCGGCCAGCTCCGGTGGCACGCCGCGGGCCTCGTTGCCGAACAGCCACAGCACCGGCCCGGCCAGCGTGGTCCCCAGCTCGTCGAGGGCGGTCTCGCCGCCGCCGTCGGCCGCGAGCACGGTGACCCCGCGCCCCTGCAGGCCGGCGACCAGCGGGCCCAGCGGCGCCCCGCGGACGACGTCGAGGTGGAACAGGCTCCCGGCGCTGGAGCGCACCGCCTTGCCGCCGTAGGGGTCGGCCGACCCGGCGCCGAAGACGACCGCGCCGGCCCCGCAGGCGTCGGCGGTGCGCAGCACGGTGCCGGCGTTGCCGGGGTCGGCGAGGCCGGCGAGGGCGACGGTGAGCGCGGGCGGGTCGGCGGCCAGCCGGTCGGCGGGGACGTCGCGCAGCGCGCAGACGGCGACCAGGCCCTGCGGCGTCACCGTCTCCGACAGCCCGGCGGCGGCCTTCTCGGTGACCAGCCGGACGGGGACCGGGGCGGCGGCCAGCAGGTCGGGGTGCGCGGCCGCGGCGGCCTCGGTGGCGAAGACCTCGCGGACGTCGCCGGGCGCGGTGGCCAGCGCCTCGGACACCGCCTGACGGCCCTCCGCGAGGAAGGCGCCCGTGGCGTCGCGGCCGGCCCGCCGGGTCAGTTTCCGCGCGGCGGCGACCCGCGCCGACCGCTCGGTCAGCAGCTCGCGCACGTCGTCGTCCCTCCCCTGTCCCGTCGAGATCACGCGATGTCGACGTCTACGGCGCTCTCGGCCGTCGAGATCACGTGATCTCGACCGGGAGGAGCGTGCCCGCACACGGCGACGCCGCCGACGCCGGCCCCGAGGGACCGGACGCCGGCGGCGTCACGTGGTGCCGGTACGGCCCTGCCTCAGGCGGCCTGCTCGCCGCCGGCCGGAGCCGCGGCGACGGCGGCGCGGGCGGTCTCCACCAGCGCGGCGAAGGCGGCCGGCTCGTTGACCGCGAGCTCGGCGAGCACGCGGCGGTCGAGCTCGATGCCGGCCAGCTTGAGGCCCTGCATGAACCGGTTGTAGGTCATGTCGTTCTGCCGCGCCGCGGCGTTGATGCGGGTGATCCACAGCTTGCGGAAGTCACCCTTGCGCACCTTGCGGTCGCGGTAGTTGTAGGTGGCCGAGTGGAGGATCTGCTCCTTGGCCTTGCGGTACAGGCGCGAGCGCTGACCGCGGTAGCCGCTGGCGGCCTCCAGGACGGTGCGGCGCTTCTTCTGGGCGTTGACCGCCCGCTTCACGCGTGCCACGTGAGAACTCCTTACTGGTTACGGGAGGCGGGGGCTCAGATGCCCAGCAGCTTCTTGAGGGTCTTCGAGTCGGCCGGGCTCAGGACCTGGTCCTTCTCCAGCCGGCGCTTGCGCCGCGAGGACTTGTGCTCGAACTTGTGCTGGTTGTTGGCCTGCTCGCGCATGAGCTTGCCGGTGCCCGTCACGCGCACCCGCTTGGCGGTGCCCTTGTGGGTCTTCTGCTTCGGCATGTCCTCGTCGTCCTCGTTCGTGGTTGTCGGCGCCGCGCGGCAGCACGGGACTGCCGCGACGGCGCCGGCCGTCTCGGTGGTGCGGTCCTGCGTGGCCTCAGGCCGTCGGGGTCTGTCCCTCGGCGGCCCGGTCGGCCTTCGCCTGGCGCCGGGCGCCGTCGGTGGCGGCCTGGTTCCGGTGCGGGGCGATCACCATGACCATGTTGCGGCCGTCCTGCTTCGGGTTGGACTCGACGACGCCGAGCTCGGCGACGTCGGCGGCCAGCCGCTGCAGCAGTCGGTAGCCCATCTCGGGCCGCGACTGCTCGCGACCGCGGAACATCACGGTGATCTTGACCTTGTCGCCGCTCCGCAGGAAGCGCTCGACGTGGCCCTTCTTGGTCTCGTAGTCGTGCGGGTCGATCTTCAGGCGCAGCCGCATCTCCTTGATGACGGTGAGCGCCTGGTTCCGCCGGGCCTCGCGGGCCTTCTGCGCGGACTCGTACTTGAACTTCCCGTAGTCCATCAGCTTGACGACCGGCGGACGGGCCATCGGCGCGACCTCGACGAGGTCCAGCTCGGAGTCCTGCGCCAGTCGCAGCGCCTCGCCGATCGGCACGATGCCGACCTGCTCGCCCTCGGGCCCGACCAGGCGGACCTCGGGGACGCGGATACGGTCGTTGATACGGGGCTCGGTGATGGCCTCTCCTCTGCTCTTCACACGGGAGGAGTCGCGCCCATCCGGCACCGGGAAGGACTCGGGCCCCGTGAGCGGTGTGCTCACAGGGCCCGTCTCGCCGGTGCGGCACGGGACCCGTCGCCGGGCCGTGCACGTCGCGAGGGACCGGCCCGGGTGGGACGGTCCTCCGCGAACCGGGACCTGGGCACCTCGACGGCGCCAGGTGGGAGCGGGCTCCTCTTGGTCAGCGGCCCGGGGCAGGGCCGCTGGATGGTGGTTCACGCGCCTCTTGTAGCGGGGAGGCGTGCCTATGCTACAGCGTCGCGAGGACGCCGGTCATTCCCTCCCCGCCGCCGTCCTGGGCGAGGAAGGTCCTCGTCAGTCGTCGTAGAGGAGCGGGGGCTTCGCGGGCTGCTGCGCCTGGTGCGCGGCCAGCAGTGCCCGGAGCCCGTCGACGGCGTCCAGGGCCCGCCGGCGGTCGACCGCCTGCACGGCGAGCACGGCGATCTCGTCGCCGTTGGCGAGCTCCAGGGAGGCCCAGGACGAGTGCCGGTCGAAGCGCACCGCCCGGACCGCCTCCCACGGCAGCTCGTGCCGGACGAGCACGTTGCGCACCCGCACCCCGGCGGTGTCGGCGTCCACCCGCGAGGCGCCGGCGAGCAGGACGGCGGCGCCGACGAACAGCCCGAGGCCGGCGATCGCGACCTGGTCGACCAGGCCGAACGTGATCACCCCGGTCGACGACGACGTCAGCAGCACGGCCACGACCGTCATGACGCCCACGACCAGTGCGGCGGCGATCCCGCACATCAGGCGCAGGCGGCGCGGCACGGCGGTCACGGCGGCGGGCGTCGTCGGCACGTCCCTCATGCTCCCAGTCCCCGCGCCGGGCGGTGGCTGGCAGAGTGCCCGGGCGTGGAGGTGACCGGGCAGGCGCAGCGGACGGCGTGGCGCGAGCGGACCGTGCCCGCGGTCGAGCGGGTGCGCCCGGGGCTGTGGTCGGTGCCCGTGCCCATGGGCGGCCCGCTGCGGTGGGTGAACGCCTACGTGCTGGAGCTCGCGGGCGGCGGGCTCGGCCTGGTCGACACCGGCTGGGACGCCGACGACAGCTGGGCGGCGCTGTGCGCGGGGCTGACCGGCCTGGGCGCCGGCGTCTCCGACGTGCGCGGCGTCCTGGTCACCCACATGCACCTCGACCACGTGGGGCTGGCCGCGCGGGTGCGCGAGGCCTCCGGCGCGTGGATCGCCATGCACCCGGCCGACGCGGCGGCGCTGGCCACGCTGCGCGAGCGCTCCCCCGAGACCTCGATCGAGCGCGAGGTGGCCTTCCTCGTCGGCCTCGGCGCCCCCGAGGCCGACGCCCGCGCCGACGCCGGCACGCCCGAGCAGCGGGTGGGCTGGCGGCGGCTCGCCCGGCCCGACCGGCTGCTCGAGGACGGCGACCGCGCCGACCTGCCCGGCTGGTCGCTGCGCGCCGTGCACACGCCCGGGCACACCCCCGGCCACCTGTGCTTCGCCGACGAGGACGGCGGCCTGTTCTTCTCCGGCGACCACGTGCTCCCGCGGATCAGCCCGAACGTGTCGACCCACCCGGGCGGGGCCGCCGACCCGCTGCGCGACTACCTCGGCTCGCTGGAGGCGGTCACCGCGCAGCCGGCCGCCGAGGTGCTGCCGGGGCACGAGTGGCGCTTCCGCGGGCTGGCCGAGCGGGCGCAGGAGCTGTGCGCCCACCACGAGCGGCGGCTGGGCGAGCTGCTGGCCGCCGTGCGCGCGCACCCGGGCAGCACCCCGTGGCAGCTGGCCGCGCACCTGACCTGGTCGCGGCCGTGGTCGGAGTACGCGCGGCGGATGCGGATCTTCGCCGTCACCGAGACCGACGCCCACCTGCGGCTGCTGGCCAGCCGCGGCCTGGTGGTGGGCGACGGCGGGGCGGTGCCCACCTGGACGGTGGCGCGGCCGCGCTGAGCGGGCCCGGCCGACACCGGCCCCGGCGGCCGCGCACCATGGTCGGGTGACCGCGCTGCCCGACGCCGACCCGACCGGCCCGGCCCCGCTGGCGGGCTACACCGTCGCCGTCACCGCCGAGCGGCGGCGGGAGGAACTCGGTGCGCTGCTCGAGCGCCGCGGCGCGCGGGTCGTGTACGCGCCGGCCATCCGGATCGTGCCGCTGGCCGACGACGCCGAGCTGGCCGCCGCCACCGGGGCCGTGCTGGCCGCACCGGTCGACCTCGTCGTGGCCACCACCGGCGTGGGCTTCCGCGGGTGGCTGGAGGCGGCCGCGGGCCGGGGCCTGCCGCTGGTGGAGCACCTGCGCGGCGCCCGGGTGCTCGCCCGCGGTCCCAAGGCCCGCGGCGCCATCCGCGGCGGCGGGCTGGTCGACGCGTGGTCGCCGGCGTCGGAGTCGTCGGACGAGGTGCTCGAGCACCTGCTGTCGGGCGCCGAGGGTCCGCTGGCCGGGCGCCGGGTCGCCGTCCAGCTGCACGGCGACCCGCTGCACGGGTTCGTCGCGGCGCTGCGCGCCGCCGGCGCCGAGGTGCTCACCGTGCCGGTCTACCGCTGGGTGCTGCCCGCGGACCTCGCGCCGCTGCACCGGCTGGTCGGCGCGGTGGCCGCACGCGAGGTCGACGCGGTGACCTTCACCAGCGCCCCGGCCGCGGCCGCGCTGCTGTCGGTGGCCGACGGGCTGGGCCGGCGCGCGGATCTCGTGGCCGCGCTGCGCGACCGGGTGCTGCCGGTCGCCGTCGGCCCGGTGACGGCAGGGCCGCTGGAGGCCGCCGGCGTCAGCACCGTGCAGCCCGAGCGGGCGCGGCTGGGCGCGCTGGCCCGCGAGGTCGTGGCCCGGCTGCCCGCCCGCGACCCGGTGCTGCGGGCCGGCGGCACCGACCTGCAGGTGCGCGGGCACGCCGCCGTGGTCGGCGGCCGGCTGGTGGAGCTGCCGCCCGGTCCGCTGGCGGTGCTGCGGGCGCTGGCCGCGCACCCGGGTGCCGTGGTGGCCGACGCCGGCCTGGCGCGGGCACTGCCGGACGGCGGCGCGGTCGCACCGGCGCTGGCGCGGCTCCGCTCGGCGCTCGGGCCGGGCCTGGTCGAGACCGTCGAGGACGGGCACCGCCTGGCCGGGTGACCGGGCCGACTGCCCCGCTGTGGGGAGGGGACGAACTCCCCGGCCGACGGCGGGGAGCGCGGCGGGCGATGATCGTCGCCGTGGCTGAGCACACGGACACCGCACCGGGACGGGCCCTGGTGGAGGCCGGCGAGCTGGTGGCCGGGTCGATGGCGCGCACGGCAGCCGGCCTGGTCTTCGACGACGGCTCGGCCCGGGTGCGGCTGGACGGCGGGCTGGCGGCGTGGCTGCGCCGCACCGCGGCCGCGGCCGACGCCGACCCGTCCGCACCCGTCTCCTCCCGCGCCCGCTGCCGGGCCGGCGCCGCGCTGGCCTTCGCCGCCGAGCTGTCGGTGACCCGCGCCGCGCAGGGCCGGGCGGTGCGCACCGACGGCTTCCTCGCCCCCGGGCCCGGCGGCCGCGCGCCGGCCGACGAGATCGGCGAGGCGGTGGTGCTGGCCGCGCGGGCGGCGACCGAGGAGTGGCGGGTGCGGCACCTGGGCTACCTGCTCGCCGAGGCCGCCGTCTCCCCCGACCTCGACGCCGCCGTCGTCGCCCGCGGCCTGTCCCTGGCCGGCGCCCTCACCGGACGCCAGCTGGTGCTGCTGGCCGCCGTCGGCCGGCGCGAGCGCACCCCGCTGCCGATGACGCCGGTGCCGCAGGACCCGCGCGGCTGGACCGCCTGGGGCGCCCTGGAGGACCTCGGCGACCTGCAGCGCGGGGGCCTGCTCGACCCGCCGCCGGCCACCCCGCGCCCGGGCGGTGCCGCCCTGCCGCGGCTGCGCCCGGCCGACCTGCGGCTGACCCGCCGCGGCGTGCTGGTGCACCGGCTGCTGGCGCTGGACTTCGTCCGCGACCAGGCGGTCGCCGCCGCCCTGGCCGACCTCGCCTGATCCTCAGGAGCCGGTGCCCGCCCGCGCGGGACCGGGGAAGCGTGCGCGCAGCGCCCGGTGGACGGCGTCGGGGTACGGCTCGGCCGCGGCGACCGTCTCCGCGACCAGCTCCACCGCGACCGACGTCCCCGCGCCCAGGGCGGCCCGGGCCGGCGCCGTCGCGAGGACGTCGGAGGCCAGCAGGAGCTCGACGGCGAGGACGTCCTCCAGCAGCCCGAGCGCGGCGTCGGCCTTGCGGACGCTCACCGGGGCGCCGGTGGCGTGGTCCTCGATGCCCAGGTCGAGCGGCGGGGTGTCCAGGGTCGCGGGCGCGGCCAGCTGCTGGAGCTCGGACATGACGGCGGCCGCGGGGTAGCGCAGCGCCAGGCCGTACGCCGCCGAGGACGGCGGGCCGGTCATCTGGCCGAAGAACGCCGCCCACAGGTGGCCCAGGCGGCGTTCGCTGAGCTGGCCGACCTGGGCGAGGGCGATGCGCAGCGCGTCGGCGGCGATGGCGAGCACCATCGGGTGGAAGTTGCCGTTGCTGAGCAGCGTGCCGTCCTCGACCGACACCAGCGGGTTGTCCGCCGCGGCGGCCAGCTCGGTCTCCACCGCCGTGCGCAGGACGGTGACGTACTCCCGGAGCGCCCCGTGGACCTGCGGGACGACCCGGAAGGACAGCGCGTCCTGCACCGACGCGGCGCCGTCGGGCCCGAGCAGCGCGCTGCCGGCCAGCAGGTGCCGGAGGTGGTCGGCGGCGGCGACCTGCCCGGGGACCGGCTTGGCCCGGCCGACGGCGGGGTGCAGGACCGAGGGGTTGGCCCGCGTCGCCTCCATCGACACCGCCGCCGCGACGTCGGCGGCCTCCGCGGCGCGCGCCGCCCGGGCGACCACCAGCGCCGCCTGGCCCACCGACACCCCGTTGGCCGAGATCAGCGCCAGCCCGTCCTTGCCGGCGAGGACCAGCGGCGCGATCCCGGCCCGCCGCAGCGCCTCCCCGCCGGCCAGCACCTGCCCCTGGTACTCGGCCCGGCCCAGCCCGACGGCGACCTGCGCCATCCCGGCCATCTGCCCGATGTCGGCCGCACCCACCGAGCCGGTCCCCGGCACGACCGGGTGGACCCCGGCGTTCAGCATCGCCGCCAGCGTCTCGGCGACCGCCGGCGAGGCACCCGACCCGCCGCGGGCGATGCCGGCCAGCCGCACGACGAGGGCGGCGCGCACCACGGGCACCGGCAGCGGCGGCCCGATCCCGCCGGCGTGCGACAGGACGAGGAACTGCTGCTCGCGGTGGATCTCCTCCGCCGTCAGCCGGGTGTCGCGCAGGTGGCCGACCTGGGTGGTCAGGCCGTAGACGGCGGTGCCGGCGGCGAGGGCGTCGTCGACCACCGCCCGCGCGGCGGCGACGCGGTCGAGCGCCGGCCGGTCCAGCTCCACCCGGGCGCCGTCGACGACGGCGAGCAGGTCGTCGACCGACACCGGCGCTGTGCTGATCCGCACGACGGTCATGGGCGCCTCCCGGGGCGGGCCGAGCCTACGGTCGGGGCGGCTCCGGCGGGGTGGTACCGGGCGCCCGGCGGCCGTGCGCGCTCCGTGCACGTATCGCGGCCACGGGCGCCTCCGGGCCGCGACGTGGGCACACCGCGTGCCGACGACGACCGTCACGGCGCGTTCCGGAGGACCGCCGCGCGGGCACCGACCCTGGTGCGGACGCCGCGCGAGGAGGATGACACCCGGTGCCACGGGGGCCCGGGACACGAGGCGGCGGGAGGTGCACGTGGACGGCGAGGACACCATCCCGATGTGGCGCCCCGACCGCGACTCCCCGGAGGGGGGCAGGATCGTCGTGCCCGCGGGTCCCCCGGTCACCGGCCGGACGGGGCTCGACCGCCGGCGCATCCTCGGCGCAGCCCTCGAGTACATCGACCGGCACGGCCTGGCCGCGCTCACCATGCGCCGCCTGGGCGCGCACCTCGGCGTCGAGGCCATGGCCCTCTACCGCTACGTGCCCGGCCGCGAGCAGCTGCTCGACGGCGTCGTCGAGACCGTCGTCGACGAGCTCTACGGCGACCCGGAGGTGCACCTGCACGCCGCGCACGGCTGGCAGGACTACCTCCAGCGCCTGGCCCACGGCGTCCGGCGCATCGCCCTCGCCCACCCGGAGGTGTTCCCGCTGGTCGCCACCCGACCCCCGGCGGCCCCGTGGATCCGCCCCCCGCTGCGCAGCCTGCGCTGGATCGAGTCCTTCCTCACGGTGCTGACCGACAACGGGTTCAGCGCCGAGGCGGCGGTGGCGGCCTACCGCGCCTACTCCAGCTTCCTGCTCGGGCACCTGTTGTTGGAGGTGTCCCAGAAGGGGGTACAGATCAACGCGGAGGACGCCCCGGAGGGCGTCCCGGGCACCGGCACCGACCTGAGCGAGTACCCGTTGGTGGTCGAGCTGGAGGAGCTGCTGTCCCGGGACGAGTCCGCGGCGGAGTTCGAGGAGTCGCTCGAGAACCTGCTCGAGCGGCTGGCGTCGGTGCGGGCCGAGGGACGTGTCCCCGGCGAGAACTCCGGGTGAACGGGTTTACGTCGTAAAGCGCCGGGGCATGGCTGTCGTGGCCCGCTGACCCCGGCATCCGGACGCCTGAGGGAGCCGGCCGTACCTGATCCCCATCCGTGAGGAGTGCACGTGATCACCGAACAGCAGATCAGCACCGTCATCGGCACCACCGCCATCGACAACGACGGCGACAAGATCGGCAAGATCGGCGAGGTCTACCTCGACGACGAGACCGGCCGCCCGGAGTGGGCCACGGTGAACACCGGCCTGTTCGGCACCAAGGAGACCTTCGTCCCGCTGGCGCAGGCCGAGGTCAGCGGCAACCAGGTCCGCTTCCCGTACGACAAGGCGAAGATCAAGGACGCGCCGCGCATCGACACCGACGGCCACCTGTCCCCGCAGGAGGAGCAGGAGCTGTACCGGTACTACGGCGTGGGCACCGCGGGCACCACGACCGGCCAGGCCATGACCACTGGCACGACGACCGGCACCACGACCGGCACGACGACCGGCACCGCCGGCCTCGGCGTGGACCGGGACCGCGACGGCATCCGCGACGACCTCGAGACCCGCGGCACCGTCGGTCACGACACCTCCGGCCCGACCACAGACACGGCGATGACCCGCTCCGAGGAGCACCTCAACGTGGGCACCCAGCGGGTCGAGGCCGGCCGGGCGCGGCTGCGCAAGTACGTGGTCACCGAGAACGTGTCCCAGACCGTGCCGGTCTCCCACGAGGAGGTCCGGGTCGAGCGCGAGCCCATCACCGACGCCAACTACGGCAAGGCGATGGACGGGCCGGCCATCTCCGAGGAGGAGCACGAGGTCGTCCTGCACGCCGAGCGCCCCGTGGTGTCCAAGGAGGCCACCCCGGTCGAGCGGGTCCGCCTGGACACCCAGACGGTGACCGAGCAGCAGCAGGTCACCGAGCAGGTGCGCAAGGAGGAGATCGAGGTCGACGGCGGCACCACCGGCGTGGCCGGCACCGGCACCACGACCGGGACCACCGGGCGGGACGAGCGCGGCTTCGTGCAGAAGGCCAAGGACGCCCTCGACCGCGACAACGACGGCAAGATCGGCCGCTGACCACGGCCCCCCTGCCGGGGGGCCAGCACGGCACAGCAGCACCCCGACGGGGCCGGCCCACCACGGGCCGGCCCCGTCGCCGTGTCCGGGCCCGGCCGCCGCACCCGTGGTGTCATGGCGGCATGAGCGAGCCCGGGCCGACCGTGCACGTCGGCGTCCCCGTGGTCCGGCCGGCCGAGCCGCGCGACGTGCCGCGGATCGCGGTCACCCTGACCGTGGCGCTGGCGGAGTCGCGCTGGGTGCGCTGGGCGCTGCCGGCCGACGGGCGCACGCAGCGGCTGACCCGGCTCGCCGAGCTCGACGCCCACCGCGGGGTGGCCACCGGAACGACCTGGGTCAGCGCGGACGCCGACGCCGTCGCCTCCTGGCAGGCCCCCGAGGGAGCCGCCGCCCCGCTGCCGCGGGACGTCGCCGCGGCGCTGGACCGCGAGGTGCCGCGGCTGCACGCCGACCGCGCCGGCGCGGTCGCGGCCACCGACGCCGCGCTCGCCGCGGTGCTGCCGGACGGGCCGCACTGGCGGCTGCGCGCACTCGCCACCCGGCCGCGGTCCCGCCGTCGCGGCCTCGGCGGCGCGGTGCTCGCGCCGGTGCTGGCCCGCTGCGACCGCGACGGCGTCCCCGCCGCGCTGGTCGCCCCCGCGTGGGCGGTGGTGCGCTTCGCCCGCGGGTTGGGCTTCGAGGTGGTGCAGGCGACGCGCTCGGCCGACGGCGCGCTGCCGCTGTGGGTCGCCGTCCGTCCGCCCGGCGTCCCGATGCCCGAGCTGTAGGACCGTCCCGGGCGGGCTGTCGATCCGGGGCTGCCTCGTTCGTACAGGGGGTGCAGGGCCGGTACGGTGCCGGCCGCCCACCCGAGGAGATCCCATGCCGCACTACCTGCTCACCGTGGTCCAGCCCGGGGACGGGACCCCGCCCCCGCCCGAGGTCCTGGAGCCGATCGTGCGGGACACCGACGCGGTGCACCGGGCGATGGTCGACGCCGGCTGCTGGGTGTTCGGCGGCGGCCTGCTCCCGCCGGCGGTCGCGACGACCCTGCGACCCCGGGACGGGGACGTGCTGGTCGTCGACGGGCCGTTCGCCGAGGGCAAGGAGCACGTCGGCGGCTTCTCCGTGATCGACGTGCCGGACCTCGACGCCGCGCTGGTGTGGGGCCGGCGCCTGGTCGCCGCGACCACCCTGCCCATCGAGGTGCGGCCGTTCCACGACGGCTCGGGCCGCCCCTGAGCGGCATGCCCGCACCGGACGTCGAGGCGGTGTTCCGCGCGTCCTACGGGCGCGCGGTCGCCGTCCTCACCCGCCTCCTCGGCGACATCGACGCCGCCGAGGAGGCGGTCCAGGACGCCTTCGCCACCGCCGTGCAGCGCTGGCCGGCCGACGGCGTGCCACCCAGCCCGGCCGGGTGGATCGTCACCACCGCGCGGAACCGGGCGATCGACCGGCTGCGCCGCGAGTCGAGCCGGGCCGACCGCCACCGCGCCGCGGCGCTCCTGCACGACCCGGATCCCCCGCCCGAGGAGGGCGCCGTGCGCGACGACCGGCTGCGCATGCTGTTCACCTGCTGCCACCCCGCGCTGGCGCCCGCCGCCCGCGTCGCGCTGACGCTGCGGCTGGTCGGCGGGCTGACCACCGCCGAGATCGCGCACGCCTTCCTCGTCCCCGAGGCGACGATGGCGCAGCGCCTGGTGCGGGCGAAGGCGAAGATCCGCGACGCCCGGATCCCCTACCGGGTGCCCGCCGAGGCCGACCTGCCCGACCGGCTCGCGGGCGTGCTCGCCGTGGTCTACCTGGTCTTCACCGAGGGGCACACCGCCAGCGCCGGGCCGGAGCTCGTCCGCACCGACCTGTGCGCCGAGGCGATCCGGCTGGGGCGGGCGCTGGTCGAGCTGATGCCCGACGAGACCGAGGCCCTGGGCCTGCTCGCGCTCATGCTGCTGGTGGAGTCCCGCCGGCCCGCGCGGGTGTCGGCGTCCGGGGAGCTGGTGCCACTGGCCGAGCAGGACCGGCGACGCTGGGACGCCGCCCTGGTCGCCGAGGGGCAGCACCTCGTCCGGCGCTGCCTGCGCCGGGACGCGCCCGGGCCCTACCAGGTGCAGGCCGCGATCCAGGCGGTGCACAGCGACCCGCCGACCGACTGGCGGCAGGTCGTCGCGCTCTACGACCTGCTGATGGCGCTGGCCCCCTCACCGGTCGTGGCGCTGCACCGGGCGGTGGCGGTGGCCGAGGTCGAGGGGCCCGCCGCGGGGCTGGCGCTGGCCGACGCGCTCGCCCTGCCGCGCCACCACCTGCTGCCCGCCGTCCGGGCCGACCTGCTGCGCCGCCTGGGCCGGGACGCCGAGGCGGCCGCGGCCTACGGCGAGGCGATCGCGCTGGTCGGCAACGCCACCGAGCGGGCGTTCCTGGAGCGCCGCCGGGCGGAGGTCAGTCCCACCGGCGGCGGGACCGCTTGAGCTCGCCGCGCTGCTTCTTCGCCTGGATGCGCCGCTCCTGCGAACCGCGGGTCGGCTTGGTGCGACGGCGGGCGGGAGGCGGCGGCGCCAGGGCAGCGCGCAGCACCGCGGCCAGCCGCTCGCGCGCGGCCTGCCGGTTGCGCAGCTGCTGCCGGTGCTCGCTCGCGGTGACGGTCAGCACGCCGTCGACCAGCCGGCCGGCCAGCCGCCGGGCCAGCCGGTCGCGCTGCGCGTCGGTCAGCGTCGGCAGCTCCAGCGGCGACACCGACAGCTCCACCCGCGAGTCGGCCGTGTTGACGCCCTGCCCGCCGGGGCCCGACGAGCGGGAGAACCGCCACGACAGCGCCGCCGCGGGGACGACGAGGGAGCCGGTGACCGGGAGGTCACCGGCGGCGTCGTCGGCAGCGGGCACGCCGTCCAGTCTGCCGGGCGGGCGCAGGATGGTGCGGTGACCACCCCCCTGCCGGCCGCGCTGGCCGCCGGTCCGGTCCTGCTCGACGGCGGGCTGTCCACCGAGCTCGAGGCGCGCGGGCACGACGTGTCCTCGGCGCTGTGGTCGGCGCGGCTGCTGCGCGACGACCCGGACGCCGTCGTGGCCGCGCACGCCGCGTTCGCCGCGGCCGGCGCACAGGTGGCGACGACGGCGAGCTACCAGGCGACCGTCGAGGGGTTCGCCGCCGCCGGCCTCGACCGCGCGGAGGCGCTGGCGCTGGTGGCCCGCTCCGTGGAGCTCGCGCGGCGTGGGGCACCGGGGTCCTGGGTGGCCGGCTCGGTGGGGCCCTACGGCGCCGCGCTCGCCGACGGCTCCGAGTACACCGGCGCCTATGCGGACGAGGTCGGCGTCGCCCGGCTGCGGGCGTTCCACCGGCCGCGGATGGCCACGCTCGCCGAGGCCGGGGCCGACGTCCTGGCCTGCGAGACGGTGCCCGCGGCGGCCGAGGCCGAGGCGCTGCTGGCCGAGGCCGAGGCCCTGGGTGTGCCGGTGTGGCTGTCGCTGACCACGGTGGTCGACGGCGACGGCGTCGCGCGCACCCGGCGCGGGGAGCCGGCGGCGGAGGTGTTCGGCATGGCGCGCGGGGTGGGCGCCGTGGTCGCGGTCGGGGTCAACTGCACCGACCCGGCGGGCGTGCCGGCGGCGCTGCGGGCGGCGGCGGGCGCGGGGCTGCCGCTGGTGGCCTACCCGAACAGCGGCGAGGGCTGGGACGCCGTGGCGCGGCGCTGGACCGGCACCGGCGGGGTCGACCCGGCCGCCGTCCCGGGGTGGGTGGCGGCCGGCGCGCGGCTGGTGGGCGGCTGCTGCCGGGTCGGCCCGGCCGGGATCGCGGGGCTCGCGGGGGCACTGCGCCACGATCAGGGTCCCTGATCGTGCGGCGTCCTCCCCCACGGTGGGACGTGAGGGAGGACGCCCGGGGATCAGGGACCCTGATCGTCGCGGGCGCGCCGCTACAGGATCGGGTTGCCGCCGGTGACCGCGACCCGGGCGCCGGAGACGTAGGACGCCTCGTCGCTGGCCAGCAGCACGTACACCGGCGCGAGCTCGGCCGGCTGCCCGGCGCGGCCCATCGGCACCTGCTGGCCGAAGCTGGCCACCTTCTCCTCGGGCATGGTCGAGGGGATCAGCGGCGTCCACACCGGTCCGGGCGCCACGCTGTTGGCCCGGATGCCCTTCTCGGCGTACATCTGCGCCAGGCTCGCGGTGAAGTTGGCGATGGCGGCCTTGGTCATCGCGTAGGGCGCGAGGCTCGGGCTCGGCATGTCGGAGTTCACCGACGACGAGTTGATGATCGACCCGCCCGAGGGCATGTGCGGGATCGCGTCCTTGCAGAGCACGAACATCGCCGTCAGGTTCGTGGCGAGGGTGTGGTCCCACTCCTCGTCGGGGACCTCCTCCAGCGAGTCGTGGCTCATCTGGAACGCGGCGTTGTTGACCAGGACGTCGACCTTGCCGAACGCCTCGACGGCCTTCGGGATGATCGTCTTCGCGTGCGCCCGGTCGGAGATGTCACCGGGCACCAGCACGCACGTGCGGCCGGCCTCCTCGACGTACTTCTTCGTGTCCTCGGCGTCCTCGTGCTCGCTGAGGTAGCTGATCAGGACGTCGGCGCCCTCGCGGGCGAAGGCGATCGCGACCGCGCGGCCGATGCCGCTGTCGCCGCCGGTGACCACGGCGGCCTTGCCGGTCAGCTTCCCCGACCCGCGGTAGGTCTCCTCGCCGTGGTCGGGCTTCGGGTCCATCTCGCCCAGCGTGCCGGGCGGGGTCTGCTGCTGTTCGGGCTGGGACTCGGGGCGGGGTGACGACACGGGTGCTCCTCGGTGCGCGGACAGGCGGGCGGCGCGCGGTGGACGGGGTGGTCTCCCCCGTACCGCGTCGCCGTCCGCCTACCCGCACACCCGGCGGCAGAACCCGACCGGCCGTCAGGCCGTCTTGCCCAGCCGCGGGGCCTCGGCCGGCGCGCCGAGCGCGACGGCGTCCCAGCGCATCTCCATGTGCCGGTGACCGTGCCGGTCCACGACGGGCACCCACCGGATCAGGGGTCGTTCCTCGACTCGCATGGTTGCATCCACCTCCCGTTAACCCATTGTTCACCTTCTCTCCCCGAGTCGGCCACCTCACACCCGATCTGCACCGGTCGTTACCGTTTCGTGACGCGGAGACCCTGCCGGGACCCCGCCCGGGAGCCCCGGCGGGAAGGCCGCGGCCGTCGGGCACGCTGTCCCCACGATGACCGCGACGGCTCCCCTCCCCCTGCTCGACGACCCCGGCGACCTCTCGGCGCTGCGCGCGCGCGGCGACGACGCCGACGAGCTGTTCACCTCCTTCGCCGGCTGGGCCGAGGACGGCGGCACGCCGCTGTACCCGCACCAGGAGGAGGCGCTGATCGAGCTGGTCAGCGGCGCCAACGTCGTCCTGGCGACGCCGACCGGGTCGGGCAAGTCCCTGGTGGCCACCGGCGCGCAGTACGCGGCCCTGGCCGCCGGACGGCGCAGCTTCTACACCGCGCCGATCAAGGCGCTGGTCAGCGAGAAGTTCTTCGCGCTGTGCGGCGTCTTCGGCGCGGCCAACGTCGGCATGCTCACCGGCGACGCGAGCGTCAACGCCGGCGCCCCGGTCATCGCCTGCACCGCCGAGATCCTCGCCAACGTGGCGCTGCGGGAGGGCGCCGACGCCGACGTCGGCCTCGTCGTCATGGACGAGTTCCACTTCTACGGCGACCCCGACCGGGGCTGGGCCTGGCAGGTGCCGCTGCTGGAGCTGCCCCGCGCGCAGTTCCTGCTGATGAGCGCGACGCTGGGCGACACCACCCGGCTGCGCGAGGACCTCACCCGCCGCACCGGCCGCCCCACCGCGCTGGTCGCCTCCGCCGAGCGCCCGGTCCCGCTGCACCACTGGTACGCGACGACGCCCGCGCACGAGACGATCCAGGAGCTGCTCGACACCCGGCAGGCGCCGGTCTACGTCGTCCACTTCACCCAGGCCCAGGCGCTGGAGCGGGCGCAGGCGCTGATGAGCGTCAACGTATCCTCGAAGGAGGAGAAGGCGGCCATCGCCGCTGCGATCGGCGGGTTCCGGTTCACCTCGGCGTTCGGGCAGACGCTGTCCCGGCTGGTGCGCCACGGCATCGGCGTCCACCACGCCGGGATGCTGCCGCGGTACCGGCGGCTGGTGGAGACCCTCGCCCAGGCCGGCCTGCTCAAGGTCATCTGCGGCACCGACACCCTCGGCGTCGGCATCAACGTGCCCATCCGCACCGTCGTGTTCTCCGCGCTGAGCAAGTACGACGGGACCCGCACCCGGCTGCTCAACGCCCGCGAGTTCCACCAGATCGCCGGGCGGGCCGGCCGCGCCGGGTACGACACCGCGGGCACCGTCGTCGTGCAGGCCCCCGAGCACGAGGTGGAGAACCTGCGGCAGTTCGCGAAGGTCGCCGACGACCCCAAGAAGCGCCGCAAGCTGGTGCGGAAGAAGGCGCCCGAGGGGATGGTGCCGTGGTCGAAGGCGACGATGGAGCGCCTGGTCGCCGCCGAGCCGGAGCCGCTGTCGAGCTCCTTCCGGGTGTCGACGGCGATGCTGCTCGACGTCGTCGACCGGCCCGGCGACCCCGTCGCGGCGATGCGCCGCCTGCTCACCGACAACCACGAGCCACGCAAGCGGCAGCTGCGGCACGTCCGCGAGGCGATCGGGATCGCCCGCTCGCTGCTGCAGGCCGGCGTCCTGGAACGGCTCGACGAGCCCGAGCCGGACGGCCGGCGCTATCGGCTGACGGTCGACCTGCCCCCGGACTTCGCCCTCAACCAGCCGCTGTCGACGTTCGCGCTGGCCGCCGTCGAGCTGCTCGACCCCGACTCGGACACCTTCGCCCTCGACGTCGTCAGCGTGCTGGAGGCCACCCTCGACGACCCGCGGCAGGTGCTGGCCGCGCAGGCGAACAAGGCCCGCGGCGAGGCGGTCGCGCAGATGAAGGCCGAGGGCATCGAGTACGAGGAGCGCATCGAGCTGCTCGAGGACGTCACGTACCCGAAGCCGCTGGAGGAGCTGCTCGAGCACGCCTTCGACGTCTACGTGCGCAGCAACCCGTGGGCACGCGACGCGCACCCGTCGCCCAAGGCCGTCGTCCGCGAGATGTGGGAGCGGGCGATGACCTTCCGCGAGTTCGTCTCGGTTTACGGCCTCACCCGCTCCGAGGGCGCGGTGCTGCGGTACCTATCCGACGCGGTGAAGGCGCTGCGCTCCGGCGTCCCGGCCGCGGCGCGCACCGAGGAGGTCACCGACGTCGTCGAGTGGCTCGGCGAGCTGGTCCGGCAGGTCGACTCGTCGCTGCTCGACGAGTGGGAGCAGCTGACCAGCCCCGACCAGCCCCTCGACGAACCGGTGGCCGTCCCGGCCCGGGCCCGGCCGCTCACCGGCAACGAGCGGGCGTTCACCGCGATGGTCCGCAACGCCCTGTTCTCCCGGGTGCAGCTGTGGGCCCGGCGCCGCTGGTACGACCTGGGCGAGCTCGACTCGGGCGCGGGCTGGGACGCCGAGCGCTGGGGCGAGGTGGTCCGGGCCTACTTCGCCGAGCACGACGAGGTGGGCACCGGCGCCGACGCCCGCGGGCCCGGCCTGCTGGTGTGGGACCGCAGCACGCCGGGGCTCTGGCGCGTGCGGCAGATCGTCGACGACCCGGCCGGCGACCACGACTGGGGCATCGACGCCGAGGTCGACCTCGGCGCCTCCGACGAGGCAGGCGAGCTCGTGCTGCGGGTCGTGGGCGCCGGCCGGAGGGACGACGCGTGGACCTGAGCCCGGTCACCACCCCGCGGCTGCGGCTGGACGCCGTCGTCCCGGGCGACCTCGAGGAGCACTACGCGCTGTTGTCCGACCCCGGTACCTGGACGCACCTGCCCTCGGGCCGGGTCACCTCGCGCGAGCAGGTCGCCACCCGGATCGGGCACTCCCTGGCGGACTGGGCGCACGCCGGGCTCGGCTACTGGACCGCCCGCCTGCGCGAGGACGCCGACGTGCCGGCGCTGCGGCCGGGCCAGGTGGTGGGCACCGGCGGCTGCGCCTGCCCGCCCGGCACCTCGTGGTGGAACCTCTACTACCGCTTCACCCCGCCCGCGTGGGGCCACGGGCTGGCCGGGGAGCTCGTGACCGCCGCGCTGGACGCCGCGCACGCCGTCGCCCCGGACCGCCCGGTGGTCGCCTACCTGCTCGAGCACAACGAGCGCTCCCGGGCGCGGGCCGAGCGGGCCGGGCTGACGCTGGCCTGGCGCGGCCCGGACGCCGGCAACCCCGACCCGGCCGCCGTCCGCCTGGTCTACGCCGACCGGCCGCTCGACGACGCCCTGCTCGCCACGGTCACCGGCCTGGCGTGACGGCCCGGCGGCGGTGACCGCGTGACCCCGCTGGAGGCGCTCGCGGTCGCCGCCGCGGGACTGGCCGCGGGCGCGATCAACGCCGTCGTCGGCTCGGGGACGCTGGTGACCTTCCCCGTCCTGCTCGCCACCGGCCTGCCGCCGGTGACGGCGAGCATCTCCAACAGCCTCGGGCTGGTGCCCGGCAGCGTCGGCGGCGCGGTGGGCTACCGGCGGGAGCTGGCCGGGCAGCGCGGGCTGCTGCTGCGGCTGGTGCCGGCCTCGGCGCTGGGCGCGCTCACCGGCGCGGTCCTGCTGCTGCACCTGCCGGCGGCGGCGTTCGAGGCGGTGGTGCCGGCGCTGGTCGGGCTGGCCGTGGTGCTGGTCGCGGTGCAGCCGCTGCTGACCCGCCGGCTGGCGGCGCGGCAGCCGGCGCCGGGCGCTCCCCCGCGCGGGCCGCGGCTGGCCGGGCTGGTCGCCGCCGCGTACGCGACCGGCAGCTACGGGGGCTACTTCGCCGCCAGCCAGGGCGTGCTCCAGGTGGGCCTGTTCGGCCTGCTGCTGGCCGAGCCGCTGCAGCGGCTCAACGCGCTGAAGAACGTGCTGAGCTCGACGGTCAACGCGGTGGCGGCGCTGGTCTACGTCGCCGTGGCCACCGACCGGGTGCACTGGCCGGCCGCGGCGCTCGTCGCGGCCGGCTCCGCGGCGGGCGGGCCGCTCGGGGCGCGCTACGGCCGGCGGCTGCCGCAGGCGGTGCTGCGGGCGGCGATCGTCGTGCTCGGCGCGGTCGCGGTCGGCGTGCTGCTGGCCCGGTGAGGAGCGTGCGCCGGCCGCCGTGACAGGCTCGTCCGGATGCCCGCCCGCCGACCCCGACGCCCGTGAGCGTCCTCGAGTGGCTCCTGCTGGTGCTGGCGGGGATCGGCGCGGGCCTGTCGGGGAGCATCGCCGGGCTCGCCTCGCTGGTCAGCTACCCGGCGCTGCTGGCCACCGGGCTGCCGCCGGTGACCGCCAACGTCACCAACACCGTGGCGCTGGTGCTCACCAGCGTCGGGTCGGTGAGCGCCTCGCGGCCGGAGCTGTCCGGGCAGGGCCGCCGGATGCTGCCCCTGGTCGCCGCCGGGGTGCTCGGCGGGGCCGCGGGCGCGGGGCTGCTGCTCGTCACGCCGGCCGAGGCGTTCGAGCGGCTGGTGCCCGTGCTGATCGGCGGGGCGGCGCTGGCCATCGTGCTGCAGCGCCCGCCGCGCGAGCTGGCCGCCGAGGGAGCGCGCCGGCACCGACGCCGTGACCCGTGGTGGCTGGTCGCCGGGACGGCGCTGGTGGCCGTCTACGGCGGCTACTTCGGCGCCGCGGCCGGCGTGCTGCTGCTGGCGCTGTTCCTGCTGGGCACCGGCGAGGGCCTGCCGCGCAGCAACGCCTTCAAGAACGTCGTCCTGGGGGTGGCCAACGCGGTGGCCGCCGTCGGCTTCGTGGTGCTCGCCCCCGTGGTGTGGAGCGCGGTGCTCCCGTTGGCCCTGGGCTGCCTGGCCGGCGGCCGGCTGGGACCGCGGGTGGTGCGCCGCGCGCCGCAGGCCCTGCTGCGCCGCCTGATCGGCCTGGCCGGGCTGGGCCTGGCGGTGGTGCTGGCGGTGGACGCCTACCGCTGAGGCCCCCGGGGTGGTGCCGCGGGGGTTGGGGCACGATGGTGGACGGCGGAGAAGGAGGACGGCAGACGGTGACGAGCAACGACGCGGCGGGACGGTTCCTCCAGGCGCTGCAGGAGCCCGCGACCCAGGACGAGACCGGCCCGGAGATGGCGCCCTCGCGGCTGGCCCGGGCGTTCGCCCAGGCGGTCGGGGTCGACGGCGCCGCGCTGAGCATCCACGAGGGCGCGGGTCTGCGGACGCCGATCGGCGCCAGCGACCGCACGACCTCGCACGCCGAGCAGCTGCAGTTCACCGCCGGCGACGGCCCGTGCCTGCGCGCCCACGACACCGGTCAGGCGATCGTCTTCGACATCGAGGACATCAACCGCAACTGGCCGGAGCTGCACACCGCGCTGCTGGGCGAGACGCCCTTCCGGGCGGTGTTCTCGCTGCCGCTGGCGCCGCCGCTGGGGCCGACGGTGATCGTCGACCTCTACGCGCGCGAGCTGGAGACCCTCACGTCCGTGCCGCGCGACGACGTCGAGGCCGCGCTGCTGGTGCTGACCGAGGAGATGGTGCGCTCGTCCGGGGCGGCGCCGGCCGACGAGGGCGCCCGGTGGTGGGACTCCCCCGACGCCCGCCGCCGCAGCCGGGTGTGGCAGGCCACCGGCGTGGCCACGGTCGCGCTGGGCCTCGACGTCGTCGACACCCTGACGGTGCTGCGCGCGCACGCCTTCGCCACCGGCCGGGTGGTCGACGACGTCGCCGACGACATCGTCGAGGGCCGGCTGGACCCCGCGACCCTGCGCGACCCCGACACCGTCGCCTAGGCGGACCCGTTCAGCGGCCGGTGTAGGCGGCCAGGAACAGCACGAACGCCGAGGTGGCCAGCAGCAGCCGCGCCGGCGTGAGCCCGTTGACCAGCCCCGCCGTGGCCTCGACCCAGGACGGGCGGACGCCGGCCTCCCGGGTGCCGCGGCGGACCAGCCGCACCTCGTCGGCCAGCAGCACCCCGGCCGCGCCGAGCAGCGTCAGCCCGACGACGAGCAGCACCAGCGCCAGCTCCTCGGCGAAGGCGTCGGCGCGGCCGGCCAGCAGCAGCGCGGCGAGCAGACCCGCGACCAGGCCCAGCACGGCCCCGGCGACCGGCGCCCACGGGCCCATCCGGGTCATCGGGCCGGAGCGCCGGTGGGCCGGGGACGGCACCGCGGACGGCGTGGGCGCGGGCGGCGCCGGGGGGCGGCCGGGCAGCGGGCCGGTGGGCCGCTGCCCGGGCGGGAGCGACCCGTCCGGCGGGACGGCGGGTCCGGCGGCGGGCACGGCGGTCGCCGCGGTGGCGCCCGTGGGAACGGGTGCGGTCGGCGGCGCGGTGGCCGAGGGAACGGCCGGAGGGGCGGCGGGAGGGACGCTGGGCTCGGTCATCGCCGCTCAGGCTAGGGGCCGCCGTCGCGCGGCACCGCCCGGGTCAGGGCAGGCGGCGGCTCCCCTCGGTGACCAGCCGCAGCCAGCGGTACCCGTAGCCGTCGAGGGTCAGCTCGACCGCGCCGCCGTCACCGATCGGCGTCGTCCGGGTCTCCAGCAGGTCCTCCAGCCGGGAGGACGCGTCGCAGCCCTTCAGCACGAGCGGCACGGTCCGCGGCTCGGGGCCGAGGTTGTGCACCGCCAGCGTCGTGCCGTCGTCCCACGCGCAGAGGTGGGCCAGCACCTCGCGGTGCGGCTGCTCGAGCACCCGGAACGACCCCCAGCCCAGCTCAGGGGACTCGCGGTAGCGGCGGACCAGCAGCTTGACGAACGACAGCAGCGAGTCGGGGTCGCGGCGCTGGTCGGCGACGTTGACGAACTCCGGCGCGAACCCACCGCTGACCACCGGGCCGGGCAGCCGGTCGGGCTCGGCGGAGGAGAACCCGCCGTTGCGGCCCGACGTCCACTGCATCGGCGTGCGGACGGCGAGCCGGCCCTCGGCGTCGAGGTCCTCCCCCATCCCGATCTCCTCGCCGTAGAAGAGCACCGGCGTGCCGGGCAGGGAGAACAGCAGGCTGTAGACCATCCGCACCCGGCGCGGGTCGCCGTCGAGCATGGGCGGCAGCCGGCGGCGCAGTCCGCGACCGTAGACCTGCATCCGCTCCTCGGGCCCGAAGGCGGCGAAGACCTCCTTGCGCTCGTCCTCGGAGAGCTTGTCGAGGGTGAGCTCGTCGTGGTTGCGGACGAAGGTCGCCCACTGGCTGTCGGGGTTGAGCGAGGGCCGGGCGGTGAGCGCCCGCACCAGGGGGCCGGCGTCGCCGCGGGCCAGTGACAGGTACGTGGCCTGCATGCCGACGAAGTCGAACAGCATGGTCAGCTCGTCGCCCTCGTCGCCGCCGAAGAACTCCCGCTGCTGCTCGTGCGGCAGGTTCACCTCGCCGAGCAGGACCCCGCTGCCGGTGCGCCGGCCGAGGAAGGACCGCAGCGCCCGCAGGTAGTCGTGGGGCTCGGGGAACTCGTCGGTGTCCCCGCCCTCGGTCTCCAGGAAGAAGGGGACGGCGTCGACGCGGAAGCCCGAAAGGCCCAGCTGCAGCCAGAACCCCATGATCTTGGCGACCTCGTCCCGCACCCGCGGGTTGGTGACGTCGAGGTCGGGCTGCTCCTTGTAGAACCGGTGCAGGTACCACTCGCCCGTCGGCTCGTTGTGGGTCCAGGTCGACGCCTCCTGGTCGGGGAAGACCACCTGGTCGGAGGTGTCGGGCGGCTCGTCGTCGCGCCAGACGTAGAAGTCGTGGAACGGCGCGTCCCGGGCCTGCCGGCCCTGCTCGAACCACGGGTGCCGGATCGAGGTGTGGTTGACCACCAGGTCGGCGATCACCCGGATGCCGCGGTCGTTCGCGGTGCGGATCAGCTCGACCAGGTCGCCGTGCGTGCCCAGGCGCGGGTCGACGCCGTAGAAGTCGGTGATGTCGTAGCCGTCGTCGCGCTCGGCGGTCGGGTAGAAGGGCATCAGCCACAGGCAGGTGACGCCGAGGTCGGCCAGGTGGTCGATGCGCTGGGCCAGTCCCTCGAAGTCGCCGACGCCGTCGCCGTTCCAGTCCATGTAGGTCTCGACGTCGAGGCAGTAGACGACCGCCGTCTTCCACCACAGGTCGGCCGTGTCGGTGATCCTCATGCGGGCTCCCTCGGCTCGGGTGTCGCGGGGCGTCGAGTGGTCGGTTGCTGCCGGTGACACGTGCGGACACGCTGCCGCGAGCGGCACCAGGTGCGCTCTCGGGGCGCCGGGGACGCCCGGACCGCCGGGTCACCCGCCGGGGCGGCCCTCGGGCAGCACGAAGGACGGGCCGGGCTCGGGCTCCTGCCGCGGACGTCGGGGGCCGCCGGGCCCGTCGAGCGCGACCGCGGGCTGGGGCCGGGTGACGCCGAGCTGCGGCAGCACGTGCTCGCCGAACGCGTCGAGGAAGGGCTTCTGCTCCTTGCCGACGTGGTGCAGGTAGATCTCGTCGAAGCCCAGGTCGACGTACTCGGCCAGCCACGCGGCGTGCTGCCCGAGGTCGGAGCTGACCCGCACGGCGCCCTCGACCGCCTCCTGCGGGGTGTACACGCTGGCCTGCTCGAAGGCCTCGGGCCCGTCGAGGTCCCAGCACAGCGGCGGCGGGAAGGTGTTCGTGTACCACTGCTCGAAGGCGACGGACCTCGCCCGCTCCGGGTCGGGGTCCCAGCACAGGTGCACCTGGAGCACGAGCCGGCCCTGGCCCCCGGCGTCGCGGTAGGCGCCGGTGAGCTCGCGCAGCGTCTCGTGCGGCTGGTTGATCGTGATCATGCCGTCGGCCCAGTCGGCGTGCCGCCGCGCCGTCGGCACGCTCATCACCGGCCCGATCAGCGCAGGCTGCTGCTCCGGCAGCGTCCAGATCCGCGCCCGCTCGACGTCGACCAGCCCGCGGTGGGTCACCTCCTCGCCGGCCAGCAGCGCGCGGATGACGTCGACGCACTCGCGCAGCCGGGCGTCCCGGACCCGCTTGGGCGGCCACGGGGTGCCGGTGATCCGCTCGTTCATCACCTGCCCGCTGCCCAGCGCCATCCAGAAGCGCCCCGGGAACATCGCCGCGAGCGTCGCGGCGCCCTGGGCGATGACCGCCGGGTGGTAGCGCTGCCCGGGGGCGTTGACCACGCCGCAGGGCAGGCCGGTGGTGGCCAGCGCCGCGCCGAGCCAGGACCAGGCGAACCCCGAGTGCCCCTGCGCGGAGTTCCAGGGCGCGAAGTGGTCCGAGCACATGGCCGCGGTGAAGCCGACCTCCTCCGCGTGCTGGACGGCGGCCAGCAGATCGGCCGGGTGCACCTGCTCGTGGGAGTTGTGGAACCCGATCACGGTCACCGCTCGTGCCTACCGCAGGTCAGGAGGGCGCGCGCGGCGGACCGGCGGGTGCCGCAAGGTCAGCCCAGCAGCCCGGCCGTCGTCGCGGGGTCGGTCGCGACGTCGAGGTGCCCGCCGCGGCCGTCCCCGGCGACCGGCCAGCCGCGGGCCCGCGCCTCGGCGGCGTCGGCGTCGTAGGCCGGCGAGAGGTGCACGTAGCGGGGCTCGGCGGTCAGCGGCGGCACCGCGACGCCGGTCGACCACAGGTCCGCCGGCAGCCGGTGCCCCTCGGCGAGGACGGCGGTCCGCACCTCCTCGTCGGGGAGCAGCTCGCGCATCGCGTCGGGGCCCCACCACGTCGTCCAGTCGGCCACCCGGCCGTCGTCGCCGGTCAGCGGCGCCACCCGCTCGCGGACGTCGGCCGGCCACCGCGCCGTCCCGGGGGCCGGCGGCAGGACCGCGTCGAGCCACACCACCCGCCCCGCCCCGACGGCGGCGGCGACCGCGGGCAGCACGATGCCCGCGCCGGAGAACCCGACGACGACGTCGGCGCGCCCGCCCGCGCCCGCCGCCCACCGCCGGTCCCAGCCGGCCGCGGAGGGAGCCGGTGACGCGGGGTCCTGCACGCGGGCACGCAGGTCCGGCACGGCGACCTCCGCGCCGCGGCGGCGCAGCTCGGCGGCCAGCGGTCCCAGGACCGCGGGCCCCAGCAGCGGCGGGTGCACCAGCAGCCAGGTCCCGTCCACGCGGGGAGGATGCCGCACCGGGCCACGGCACGGTGGGGGGCGCCACTCCCGTCCTGCGCTGCGATCAGCCCTGCCCCCCGTGAGGATCGGGGGGTGACACGCACCCCCAGCACCGACCGGTGGGGCATCGACGCCACCTGGCTCGACGCCCTCGACGAGGAACACCAGGTCGCCCCGGCCACCATCGACCGCCTGCGGGAGGTGATCGGCGAGCCGCCGGAGGACCTCGAGGAGCGGGCGCCCATCGTGGCCCGGCCCGGCGACGTCCTGGAGGTCGACGAGGCCGAGGTGACCCTCGAGGACGGCTCGACCCGGCACGTCGACGGCGAGCTGCCCGAGGACTTCCCGCTGGGCTACCACTGGCTGCAGGCCCCCGGCGGGCCGCGGCGCCGGCTGGTCGTGTCGCCGGGGCGCTGCTGGCTGCCCGCGGACCGCGCCTGGGGCTGGGCGGTGCAGCTCTACGCCACCCGCGGCGCGGGCAGCTGGGGCATCGGCGACCTCGCCGACCTGCGGGCCGTGCGCGAGATGGCCGCCGACCAGGGGGCCGGGTTCGTGCTGGTCAACCCGCTGCACGCCGTGGCGCCCACCCCGCAGCAGGAGGCCAGCCCGTACCTGCCGGCCACCCGCCGCTTCCGCAACCCGGTCTACCTGCGCGTCGAGGAGGTCCCCGGCGCCGACCGGGTCGACGTCGACGGCGACGCCGGCCGGGCACTGTCCGACGGCGAGCTGATCGACCGCGACGCGATCTGGGCGCGCAAGCGCGAGGCGCTGCGCCGGGTCTTCGACGCCACCGGACGCGACGACCCCGCCTTCCCCGACTGGTGGTGGCACCAGGGCCAGAAGCTGCAGGACTGGGCCACCTGGTCGGCGCTCGCCGACGTCCACGGCCCCGACTGGCACACCTGGCCCGAGGGGCTGCGCGACCCGCGCAGCGAGGCGGTCGGCCGGTTCGTCGCCGAGCACGAGCGCGACGTCGCCTTCCACGCCTGGCTGCAGTGGTGCCTGTCGCTGCAGCTGGAGCGGGCCACCGAGGGCATGACCGTCATCCAGGACCTGCCCATCGGCGTGGCCGGCGGCGGCGCCGACGCCTGGACCTGGCAGGGCGTGCTGGCGCAGGGCGTGAGCGTCGGGGCCCCGCCGGACGCCTTCAACGCCCAGGGCCAGGACTGGGGCTCCCCGCCGCTGGTCCCGTGGCGGCTGCGGGAGGCGGACTACGAGCCGTTCGTCGAGTCGATCCGCGCCACGATGGCCGGTGCCGGCGGGCTCCGCATCGACCACGTGATGGGCCTGTTCCGGCTGTGGTGGGTCCCCGCCGAGGGCGGCGCCGTCGACGGCGCCTACGTCCGCTACCCCGCCGAGGACCTGCTCGACATCGTCGCGCTGGAGAGCCACCGGGCGCAGGCGGTGGTGGTCGGCGAGGACCTCGGCACGGTGGAGGAGGGCGTCCGCGAGGCCCTGGCCGAGCACGGGATCCTGGGCTACCGGCTGCTGTGGTTCGAGGACGACGACCCGGCCGAGTGGCCGCAGGAGGCGATGGCCGCCGTCACCACCCACGACCTGCCCACGGTCGCGGGCCTGTGGAGCGGCGCCGACGTCGAGGAGCAGCGCGAGCACGGCACCGGGACCGACGAGGAGCTCGAGCAGGGCCGGACGGCACTGCTGGCGAAGCTGCCGGGGCTGCGGAAGAACGCCCGGCCGGAGACGGCGGTGAAGCGGGCGCACGAGCTGCTGGGGCGGGCGCCGTCGCTGCTGCTGTCGGCCACGCTCGACGACGCCCTCGGCGTGCGGCGCCGCCCGAACGTGCCGGGCACCACCGAGCGGCCCAACTGGTCGCTGCCGCTGCCGGTGCCCGTGGAGGAGCTCGCCGGGCACGCGCTGCTCCAGGAGGTCGCGCGCATCCTGGCCGACGGGGTGCGGCGCACCAGCGACCCGGAGGAGGACGCGATCGGCGAGCAGGCCGGCGGGGAGGCCCGCACGGGCTCCTGAGAACACGTCCGGCGCGGCTCCCGGTTCCCCGGGGCCGCGCCGGACGGGTGCTCGGCTGCGGATCAGCCGTCGCTCACGACTCCGCGCCCTCCTGCTCGCTGCTGCCGGTGCCACGGCCCTGGGTCAGGACGTCGCCCTCCCCCGGCCCGCCGACCAGCGTGTCGTCGCCGTTGCCGCCCTCGAGGGTGTCGACGCCGAAGCCGCCGAGCAGCCGGTCGTTGCCGTTCTCACCGGCCAGCCGGTCGTCACCGGCGCCACCGCAGACGACGTCGTCGGCGTTCCCGCCGGTGATCGTGTCGCTCCCGCCGAGGCCCATGATCACGTCGACGCCGGCGGTGCCGCGCAGGGTCTCCCCCGCCTCGGTGCCGCGGATCGTCGGGACGAGGCCGTTGCAGCGCTCCTCCAGGTCGATGCCCAGGACCACCGGGTCGTGGTCGCTGGACCGGTACGGGTCGCGGGCGTAGAGCGCCGGGTCGCCGGTGTACTGGTAGGCGAAGGACTCCACCGAGTTGATGTTCCAGTGCGCTACCCCGGTGACCTTGTCGGTCAGGGCACCGGTCGACAGGGCGTGGTCCAGCGAGCCGGACATGTCGTCGAACACGTAGCTGTACCGGCCCTCGTCGAACAACGAACCCAGGTCGTCGTAGCCGGCCTCGTAGAAGGCGACCATCGGGTCCTCCTGCGTGTAGGCGTTGAAGTCGCCCAGGAGGAGCACGTCCTCGTCACCGGTGGTCCCGCGGAGCTCCTCGGTGAACCCGATGAGGGACTCGGCCATCCGCACGCGGTCGCCGTTCCAGGCACCCTGGCCGTCACCGTCGTCGACGTTGTCGCCGGTCGGCGCGGGGTCGGTGCCGGGGTTCTTCGACTTGAAGTGGTTGGCCACGACGGTGAACGCGTCGCCGTCCTTCACGAAGGTCTGCGCGAGCGGCTCGCGGGCGTTGTCCCACACGGTCTCGTCCACCAGGCCGACGGAGTCGCCGACCGGCTGCACGACGTCGTTCTGGTAGATGATCGCGCTGCGGATGACGTCGCGGTCGACCGCGTAGAGCTCGTCGGCCAGCGGCACGTAGCTCCACTTGTCGTAGCCGGCGGCCGTGTTCAGCCGCTGCACCAGGTCCGCGAGGGCGCCGTCGGCGTTGCCAGGCGAGGTGCCCGTGGAGTCGGTGTCCTCGATCTCCATGAGGGTGACCACGTCGGCGCCCAGCGCCTCGATGGCGGTGACGATCTTGGCCGCCTGCTCCTCGAACTCCGCCGGGCTGCTCGCACCCCGGGCGTTGGGTCCGGACAGGGTGACGAAGTAGTTCAGCACGTTGAACGCGCCGACCTGGACGTCACCGCCGACCTCGTCCGGACTCGCCGGCCGCGTGTTCTGCGGGGCGAAGGTGCCCGCCGCGGTGCCGTCGGCCGGCTGTAGCCGCCACTGGCTGAAGCCGTAGCCGAGCACGGTGGGCTGCGTGAAGGTCAGCTCGTCGCCGACGCGCACCGGGGTGGTGGGCGAGAGGTACGGACGGGTGCTGACGTTCACCCGGGCGCTCAGGCCGTCGTCCAGGACGATCCGGCGCAGCGTGTTCTCCGTCGCAATGGCCTGCGCCTCGGGGCTGCCCGGGCGGGCCAGCTCGGTGGGCTGCACCAGCAGGCCGCCCTCGGAGAGGGTCAGCTCGCCGAAGGAGGTGAGGTCGAACACCTCGCTGACGGTGAGGGCGTCGGCCGGTTGGACGAGCATGCCCTCGAGCCGCTCCCGGGCGGTGTCGTCGGCCGGCAGGTCCAGCGCCGCGGGCTGCGGCAGGTCCGCGCCGGTGCCGTCGGCGCAGACGTCGACGTCGGTGCGCGCGGTGATCTGCGTCTGGCCGCCGAACTCGCCGGCCTGGCCGGTCACCGCGACGGTGTCGCCGAGGTCCACGGCGGCGGGGCTGAACACGAAGACGCCGTCGGAGGTGGCGGTGTCGCCGTCGCCGTCGGGGTCCTGCAGGTAGAAGCCGGACAGCCCGGGGACGTCACCGACGACGACGCCGCGGACGGTGACGGTCCGCCCGCTGAGCGGGGTGGCCGGCCCGGTGCCCTGCACCGCGCCGATCTCGTGGGCCGGGGTGGTCTCGCAGGGGCCGGTCACCGGCGGCGGCGGGGTCGTGGTGCCGGCGGGGTTGACGGCGTTCGGGGTCGGCGCGGCCGGACCGGCCCACACGAGCGCGTCGCCGCTGGCGTCGTAGGTGCGCGACAGCGACTGCCCGCTGGGCTCGGTGCCCGCCTCCCGGACGCCGATGTCGGTGCTCGTCCTGCCGGCGGCCGGACCGTCGGTCGCGGTGAAGGTCCCCTCGTAGGAGAGGAACTCGAGGACCTCGGTCCCCCGGACGAGCGCCACACCGTCGGGGTCGCCGTTCTGGACGCCGTTGGCGGGGTAGCTGACGGTGGCGACCGCCGGGGCGTCCGCCGGAGCCGTGACCGCCGGCAGCGCGTCCGTGTCGTAGACCGTGCCGTTGCCACCGTTGTAGAGCACGACCGAGAGACCGGCCGACGAGGTGCCGGCCGGGAGGTGGACCTCCACGAACTCACCGGCGTCGGTGCCGGTGTTGTCGTAGTGGATCTCGGAGACGTACGGCGCGGTGGGCGGCGCGGCCACGGCGGCCGTGGGCAGGCCCACGACGGCCAGGGACGCGGCGGTGGTGCCGAGTGCGGCGCGGCGCACGAGCACGCGCCGGGAGCCGGGAGTTGAACGCACGGATGACCCTTCGAGAGGTGCGGGGACCTGCACATGGTGAGCACCCGTCGTGCACAGTCCAACAACGGGACGTGACGACCGGGTGACGGTCAGCGCGCGGTATGACCCACATCACAGACAAGTCGGCGTGTCGGCATGTCGACACGCCGACGACTACCGACGCGGCGACCGCACCGGACGATCGAACGCGCGTTCGACCGCCGTGCCAGACTGCCGAGGTGGCAGGTGGGATGCACCGGGGGTCGTCGCGACCGTCGCTGGGCGAGCGGGCCGCCGACTCCGGCGTCCGTCCGGCCGGCCCGCTCCCCGAGGCCGCTCCCCCGCCGCGGCCCCGGGAGGAGGGCGCAGGACGGCACTGCTGGGTGCACGACCCGCCCGGCAGCTCCGGCCGGGTCCCCGGGCTGCTCGTCGAGTGGCGGCAGCGGCCAGGGGGCTGGCAGGGCCGGGTGGCCTACGCCGTCCCCGGCGCGCACGGGCCGGTCCTGGTCGAGGCGTGGCTGCCGGCCGGCTCGCTGGAGCAGCGCTGAGGGTTTCCGGCCGGGCGCGACGGCTATGGCCTGCAGGACCGACCGACGACGCAGCGGAGGCAGCACCATGACCACCCCACCCGACCGCCCCACCCTCGACGACGTCATGGACACCGAGGAGTCGGCGCCCCGGGACCGCCAGCAACACGGCAAGGCCGATCCCCGGCCCAACGACGACGCGCTGCAGCACCGCACCGAGCAGGAGCGGCAGGCCGTCGGCTCCGACGACGCCGACCCGGCCGGCGCGGAGTTCCACTCCGCCACCGACTGAAGACCCTCCCTGACCGCCTCGCCGAGGCGGTCAGGGTGGCGGCGACGACCTCCCCCACGGCGTCGCGGAACCGCGGCCGCGCCGCGCCCGGCCGAGCTCGTCGCGCACCCGGTCGCCGGACCGGCCCCGGCCGGCGACGGCGGGCGCGCGCCCGGCCCGGCTGCTGGGATGGGCCGGTGACCCGACTGGGCCGGGCCGACGTCGGCTGCTGGCTGGTGAAGACCGCGCGCCCGCCCGAGGCGGTGGTCCCGGGCTGGGCACCCGGCCGGGCGCACGAAGTGACCCGCTGCCTGCGGCCCTCCTACCGGCTCGGGCTGATGCGGCCGGGCGACCCGGTCCTGCTGTGGCGCAGCGGCCGCGACCGCCCGGGCGTGCACGCCACCGGGGTGCTGGCGGGCCCGGTCGGCTCCGACGGGCGCGGACCGGTCGCCGTCGTCCGGTTCACCCTGCTCGGGGTCCCGCTCCCGCGCGCCGACCTGCTGGCCGACCCGGTCACCCGGGACGCCGAGGTGCTGCGGATGCCGGCGGGCAGCAACCCGTCGTACCTGACGCCGGCCCAGTACGCCGCCGTCCTGGCCGCCCTCGACTGACCCCGCCGCGGCGGGTCGGGACCACGGCGGCTGGGACCATGGGAGGTGTGCCGAGGAAGCGGATCACCGCGGGCGCGCTCGCCTGGGTGCTGACCCTGCAGTTCTTCGTCGTCGAGACGGTCGTGCAGCTGCGCTCCGAGCTGCCCTACTCGCGGTCGGCGGAGGCGATCAGCGCGCTGGGCGACCCCACCCGGCCCGGGTCCACGCTGATGAACGCCTCGTTCGTCGTGCAGGCCGCCCTGATCGCCGCCGGCGCGGTCGCGCTGCTGCCGGCGCTGCGCGGCCGCGCCGCCCGCCCGGCGGTGGCCCTGCTCGGCGCCGCCGCGCTGGGTGTGCTGCTGGTCGGCGTCTTCCCGCGGCTGACCAGCCCGTCGCTGCACACCACCGGCGCGGTCCTGTACCTGCTCGCCGGCGGGCTGGGGCTGATGGCGCTGGCGTACGCGGTGCGGCCGTGGTCGGAGGCGCTGGGCACGACCGTGGTGCTGCTGGGCCTGTTCGGCACCGCGATGACCGTCTTCTACGGCGCCGGCGTGGTCGGGCTGCTCGGCGAGGGCGGCACCGAGCGGGCCGCGGCCTACGTCCTGCCGATCGGGCTGGCGCTGGCCGGGCCGGCGCTGTGGTGGCTCACCCGCAGCCGCACCGAGCCGGTCACCGGCCGTCCCAGCCGCCGGCAGCTGCGCGCGGAGGAGCGGGAGCAGGAGCGGCTGGCCCGCGCCCGCGCCGCCGCCGAGCGCGACGACGCCCTGGAGGCCGCCGCCCGGCGCACCGACGCGGGCCCGCGGGGAGCCGTCGCCGGCGACCCGGTCCACCCCGCCGACCAGCACGGGGACGACCCCGACGACGACCTCGACCCCGACGACCCGTGGGCGGGGCCGCGCCGGAGGTGAACCGGTCGCGGGCGTCCGGCGCCGCCGCCACGATGGGCCCGTGAGCGCCGAGAGCACGCTGCAGGAGATCCCCGTCGACGAGTGCCACCGGCTCCTGGCCACCCAGGAGATCGGCCGGCTCGCCGTCAACGCCGAGCACCACCCGCTGGTGTTCCCGGTCAACTACGCCATGGACGGCACCACGGTGGTCATCCGCACCTCGCCCGGCACCAAGCTGGCCGCCGCCGACCACGCCGCCGTGACGTTCGAGGTGGACGAGATCGACCGGCGCACCCGCAGCGGGTGGAGCGTCCTGGTGCGCGGGGTCGCCGAGGAGGTCGGGCCGGAACACCGCGCCGACCTCGTCGCCCGCACGCGGGCCACCGGGCTGCAGCCGTGGGCACCCGGCGAGCACGGCCACTGGCTGCGCCTGATCCCGACGGCGGTCACCGGCCGGCGGATCGTCCCCGGTGAGCTGCCCCCGGCGGTCGACCCCCGCGCCTACCTGTGAACCGGCTCCGCCACGCGGACCGCGGCACGGACCGTCCCGCGACGGCGTGAGATCGCGACGCCGGCCAGGCAGACGACCCCGCCGGCCACGGCCAGCGGCGTGGGGACCTCGTCGAGCAGCAGCCACGACATGAGCACCACCAGCGGCGGCACCAGGTAGGTGGTGACCCCCAGCCGGCCGGCCTCGGTGCGCGCCAGCGCGTAGGCCCAGGTGCTGAACGCCAGCGCCGTGGGCACCACGCCCAGGTAGACCGCGCCGAGCACCGACGACGCCGGGGCGGCGGCCAACCCGGTCACCAGCGCACCGGCCCAGGGCACGCAGCACACCGCCCCGATGGCGCACGCGGTCGCCGTCACCTGCAGCGGCGGCAGCCGGCGCAGCACCGGCTTCTGCGCCACCACCCCGACGGCGTAGGTCACCGCGGCGACGAGGCACAGCAGGACGCCGAGCAGGTCACCCCCGCTCCCCCGGCCGGCCAGCCCGATCAGCAGCACCCCCGCGAAGGCGACGGCGAGTCCGGCCACCAGCCGGCGCGGGAACCCCTCCCGCAGCCAGACCCCGGCCAGCACCGCGATGAGGATCGGCCCGACGTTGACCAGCATCGCCGTCGTCCCGGCGTCGAGGTGCCGCTCGGCGGCGTTGAGCGCCACGTTGTAGACGCCGAACCAGCCGATCCCGCACACCGCCAGCAGCCGCCACTCCTGCCGCGTGGGCGCCACCCAGCCGCGGCCCAGGCACAGCAGCGCCAGCACCACCGTCCCGACCAGCAGCCGCCCGAGCGCCAGGGCGCCGGGTGAGAGGTCCTCGCCCACCGCGCGGATGCCGATGAACGCCGACGCCCAGGCCAGCACGGTGACGGCGACGGCGGACAGCACGGGCAGGGACACCGGGCGGGCGGAGGGCACGGACCGAACCTAGGGAGCGCCACCGACGGCCCGCTGGCGACTTCCGGACGTCACGCCCGCACCGGCAGCCCCGCTGCGGAGTTCGGCAGGAACGGCGCGGTTCAGCCCTGCCGCAGGTGCTCGGCGTAGGTGCGCCGCCCGCGCGGGGCCCGCGGGCCGGGCAGCACGCCGCCCTCCCGGAAGGCCGCCGACAGCCTGCCGGGCAGCGGCGTGGCCACCACCCGCACCGACGGCTCGCGGGCGGCCGCCCAGGCGCGGGCGAGCTCGGCGGCCGAGAGCTCCTCGGGCCCGCCGAACTCGACGACGTCGCCCGTCGGCGGGGCGGAGGCCACCTCGGCCAGGAACGCGGCCGCCTCCCCGACGTCGACCGGTGCGGCCTGCCAGCCCATCGGGACCGGCAGCACCGGACCGCGGCGGGCGGTGGCCAGCATCTCGTCGACGAAGTGGTGGAACTGGGAGATCCGGACCAGGGTCACCGGCAACCCGGAGGCCAGCAGCACCTGCTCGGCGGAGAACTTCGCCCGGTAGTAGTTCCACGGCACCCGGTCGACGCCGACGATCGAGACGTACACCAGGTGCTGCAACCGCTCGCGGTCGAGGGCCTGTACCAGCCGGCGGGTCCCGGCGACGTCGACCTGCCAGTGGTCGCCCCGCGGCGCGCTGGCCGCGTGCACGACCACCTCGGCGCCCCGCACCGCCGCGGCCAGGTCGCGGCCGGTGGCCAGGTCGGCGCGCACGCCCCCGGGCCCCGCTCCGCGGCGGGACATCTGCCGCACCCCGTGACCCGCCTGCTGCAGGACGGGCACCAACCTCTGACCGAGCGGACTGCTGCCTCCGGTGACCAGGACCTCCATGCCGACAGTCTGCCGTCCGCCCCGGGCGGACCGGTCCCTCCCGGCGTGGCTCGCCGGGGCATCTCACCTACGAGATACCGTGGACCCCCGTGACCGCGACCGAGTCCACGGCCGAGACGACGGCCCCCTCGACCGTCCTGCCCTCCTCCACCGCCACCGCCGTGCGGATCGGCGCGCTGGTGCGCGACGCCCGCCGGCACCGCGGCCTGACCCAGCAGCAGCTCGCCGAGCGCCTGGGCACCAGCCAGAGCGCCGTCGCCCGCATCGAGCAGGGCGGCCAGAACCTCACCCTCGACCTGCTGGGCCGCCTCTCCGAGGCGCTGGAGAGCCCGCTGATCAGCGTCGGCCCGGCCGGGCCCACGCACCTGCGGGTCACCGGCGGCACCCCGCTGCGGGGCAGCGTGACGGTGAAGTCGTCGAAGAACGCCGCCGTGGCGCTGCTGTGCGCCGCGCTGCTCAACCGGGGCCGGACGACGCTGCGCAACGTGGCCCGCATCGTCGAGGTGGACCGCATCCTCGACGTGCTGCGCTCGATCGGCGTCTCGGCCACCTGGGACGCCGCCGGCCGCGACCTGACCCTGCAGGTCCCCGACGAGCTCGACCTGGCCGGCATCGACGCCGACGCCGCCCGCCGGACCCGCAGCATCATCATGTTCCTCGGCCCGCTGCTGCACCGGGCCCGCGAGTTCCGGCTGCCCTACGCCGGCGGCTGCGACCTCGGCACCCGCACGGTGGAGCCGCACATGATCGCGCTGCGGCCGTTCGGGCTGGCGATCGAGGCGCACGCCGGCGAGTACCACGCCAGCGTCGACCCCCGGGCGACCGAGCGGCGGACGATCGTGCTGACCGAGCGCGGGGACACCGTCACCGAGAACGCGCTGCTGGCCGCGGCCCGCACCGAGGGCACCACCGTCATCCGCAACGCCAGCTCCAACTACATGGTCCAGGACCTGTGCCTGTACCTGCAGCTGCTCGGGGTCGGGGTCGAGGGCCTCGGGACGACGACGCTCACCGTGCACGGGCGCGCCGTCCTCGACGCCGACGTCGACTACACGATCAGCGAGGACCCGGTCGAGGCGATGAGCCTGCTGACCGCCGGCATCGTGACCGGCTCGGAGCTGACGGTGCGCCGCGCGCCGGTGGAGTTCCTGGAGATCGAGCTCGCGGTGCTGGCCGAGATGGGGCTGCGGTACGACCTCTCGGAGGAGTACCTGGCCGACAACGGCCACACCCGGCTGGCCGACGTCACCATCCACCCGTCGCAGCTCAAGGCCCCGATCGACAAGATCCACCCGATGCCGTTCCCGGGGCTCAACATCGACAACCTGCCGTTCTTCGCGGTGATCGCGGCGTCGGCGACCGGCTCGACGCTCATCCACGACTGGGTCTACGACAACCGGGCGATCCACCTGTCGGACCTGACCCGCCTGGGCGCCGACGTCCGCCTCATGGACCCCCACCGGGTGCTGGTCACCGGGCCGACCCGCTGGCGCAACGCCGAGGTCGTGTGCCCGCCGGCGCTGCGGCCCGCGGTGTGCATCCTGCTGGCGATGCTCGCCGCGCGCGGGACGTCGGTGCTGCGCAACGTCGACATCATCGCCCGCGGCTACGAGCACCTCTACGAGCGGCTGGTGGAGATGGGCGCCTCGATCGAGGTCTTCTCCGACTAGCCGGAGGCCCGCTTCGTCGAGATCACGCGATCTCGACGCTCCAGGGGCCCCGGGGGGGGGGGGGGGGGGGGGGGGGGGGGGGGGGGGGGGGGGGGGGGGGGGGGGGGGGGGGGGGGGGGGGGGGGGGGGGGGGGGGGGGGGGGGGGGGGGGGGGGGGGGGGGGGGGGGGGGGG
>NZ_JBJGYY010000042.1:0-39224 GCF_054050235.1 Geodermatophilus sp. SYSU D00696
CTGAGCCGGCGTGGGCTGAACCGGCGTGGAACCGGCGTCCTCCCTCACCGCCGGGGGGGCGCCCCCCCCCCCCCCCCCGGGGGGGGGGGCCCGCTCCACGATCAGGGACCCTGATCCTCGCGCGGCGCAGCACGGACACGACGACGGCGCCCGCCCCCTCCGCGCGAGGGGACGGGCGCCGTCGTCCGTGCTGCCTACTCGGCGTCGAGGTCGGCGGCCACCATGCCGGCGATCTGCTCGACGACGGCCTGGTCGTCGCTGGTGACGGTGACCTCGGCCCCCTTCTGGGCACCGAGCGTCATGATCATCAGCGGCGAGCCGGCGTCGACGGGGTTGCCGCCGGGGGTGGCCAGGGTGACCGGGACGCCGGCCTTGCCCACGGCCTCGGCGATGAGCGCGGCCGGGCGGGCGTGCAGGCCGACCCGGGAGCCGACGGTGACGGTCTGACTGGGCATTCGACGTCCTCGCTTCTCGGGGGATCGGTGGGTGTCGGGGTCGAGCCTGCCCTGTCAGGCGCGAGCGGGCGCGCTGACGGTGGAGCCGGGCGTCGCGGTGTGGGCGTGCGCCAGGTCGACGGCGTCCTCGGGCACGGCGTCGGCCTTCCGGCGGCCGATGCTCTTGGCGATGGTGACCGCCAGCGCGCCGACGACCGTGCCGGCGATCAGCGCCAGCACGAACACGAGCACGTTGCTCATCGCGAAGAACACGAAGATGCCGCCGTGCGGGGCGCGCAGCTCGACGCCGGAGGCCGCGACGATGGCGCCGGTGGTCGCACCGCCGAGCATCATCGACGGGATGACCCGCAGCGGGTCGGCCGCCGCGAACGGGATCGCCCCCTCGGAGATGAACGAGGCACCGAGCAGCCAGGCGGCCTTGCCGTTGTCGCGCTCGGCCGGGGTGTAGAGGCCGGGGCGGATCGCGGTGGACAGCGCCATCGCCAGCGGCGGGACCATGCCCGCGGCCATGACCGTCGCCATGATGACCAGCGAGCCGCTGGTCTGCGAGGCCAGACCCGCGGTGGCGAACAGGTAGGCCGCCTTGTTCACCGGGCCGCCGAGGTCGAAGCACATCATCAGGCCGAGGATGATCCCCAGCAGCACCGCGGACGTGCCGCTCAGGCCGTTGAGCCAGTTGCCCAGGCCCTCGACGGCGGCGGCCAGCGGGCGGCCGAGCACCGCCACCATGAGCCCGCTGGAGATCAGCGTGGCCAGCAGCGGGATGATCACCACCGGCTGCAGCCCCCGGACACCGGCGGGCAGCTTCCAGGAGGCGATCCACCGGGCCACCAGGCCGGCGAGGATGCCGCCGACCAGGCCGCCCAGGAAGCCGGCGCTCATGGTCACCGAGACGGCGCCGACGACGAAGCCCGGCGCGATGCCCGGGCGGTCGGCGATCGCGTAGGCGATGTACCCGGCCAGCGCCGGGACCAGGAACGCGAACGCGGCCTGGCCGAGGACGGTGCAGAGCGCACCGAGGTAGCCGAAGAACCCGTCGTTGAGGCCCTCGAGAGGCGCCGCGGACGGCAGGTCGAGGAAGGAGTTGTCGAGCGCCCAGCTCAGTGCGTAGCTCTGGCCCTCGGTGACCGCGTCGGGGTTCGTGCTGACGATCTGGTAGCCGCCGAACAGGAAGCCCAGCGCGATCAGCAGACCGCCGGCCGCGACGAACGGGATCATGTAGCTGACTCCGGTGAGCAGCCAGCGGCGGATCTCCGTGGCGGTGCTCGGCCGGCCGGCCGGGGCGACCGCGGCGGACTCGCCGGCGGCGGCGCCGGGCACCCGGCGGGCGTTCGGGTCGTCGGCGGCGGCCAGCGCCTCGCGGATCATGACCTCGGGCTCGTTGATGGCCCGCTTGGTGCCCGACTGGACCACCGGCTTGCCGGCGAACCGCTCGCGGTCCCGTACGCCGACGTCGACGGCGAAGATCACCGCGTCGGCGTCGCGGATGACCGACGGGTCCAGCGGCGTGGACCCCGAGGAGCCCTGCGTCTCGACGGCGAGGTCCACGCCCTGCGCCTGCGCGGCCGCGGTGAGCTTGTCGGCGGCCATGTAGGTGTGCGCGATGCCGGTGGGGCAGGCGCTGACGGCGACGATCGTGCGCCGCGCGGCCGGAGCGGCGGCGGGAGCACCGGCGGGGGCAGCCGACGGCGCCGCAGCGGCCGGGGCGGTGGCGGGCACGGGGGTGCTGGTCGCCGCGGTGGCGCCGGTGGTCGGCTTGGGCGAGACGACCTCCTCGACGAGCGAGACGACGTCGGCGGGCGTCGCGGCGGCGCGCAGCGCGGCGACGAAGTCCGGCCGCACCAGGGCCCGGGCCAGGGCCGACAGCAGCGTGAGGTGGTCGGCGTCGCCCTCCGCGGGGGCGGCGATGAGGAACACGAGGTCGGCCGGGCCGTCGGCGGCGCCGAAGTCGACGCCCGGCGCCAGCCGCGCGAACGCGAGCGAGGCCTGCGTGACGGCGGCCGACCGGCAGTGCGGGATCGCGATCCCGCCGGGCAGCCCGGTCGCGGCCTGGGCCTCGCGGGCCAGGGCGTCACCGGCGAGTGCCTCGGCTCCGGTGGCCCGGCCGGCGTCGGCCACGAGACCGGCCAGCCGGCGGACGACGGCCTCCTTGTCGGAGCCGAGATCGGCGTCGAGGACGACCAGCTCCGGGGTGATCAGTGCTGTCATGACGGACCCTTCGGGCGTCAGGGGACGTCCCGGCCGGCGGCCGGGACGGGTTCCGGGGTGGGCGGGGGAGACCCGGGCAGGCCGGGCGAGACGGGAACGGCGGCCGGGTCGACCTGCTCCGGGGTCGGGACGGCCGAGCCGGGCAGGGCCGCGGCGGCCGAGCCGGTGGCCACGGCGCGGCGCAGCCGGTCGGGAGCCGGGGCGCCGGCCAGGTCGGCCAGCAGGTGCCCGGCCAGGCTGGAGTCGCCGGCGCCGACGGTGCTGCGCACGGCGATCCGCGGGGCGCGGGCCGACCAGACCTCGCCCGCGGCGGTGGACAGCACCGCGCCGCCACCGCCGAGGGTGAGCAGCACCTCGGCGACGCCACCGCCGTGCAGCTGCGCGACGGCGGCCGAGAGGGCCGCGGGGTCGGCGAGCAGCTCGGCCTCGCTGGTGCCGGTCACCTGGGCCAGCTCCTCGGCGTTGGGCTTGAGCAGGTCGGGTGCGGCGTCGGGCCCGGCGGCCAGCAGCGCGCGCAGCGGCGCCTCGGAGGTGTCGACGGCGATCCGCGCGCCGGTGCCGCGGACGGCGCGGACCAGCTCGGCGTACCAGTCCTCGGGCGTACCGGGCGGCAGCGAGCCGGACAGCACCACCCAGCGGGCGCCCGCGGCGGCCGCGGCCACGGCGGCGGCGAGGGCGGCGCGCAGGCCGGCGTCGAGCGTCGTGCCGGGCTCGTTGAGCTTGGTGGTGGTGCCGTCGGGCTCGGTGAGCGAGTAGTTGGTGCGCACCGGGGCGCCGGTGGGGACGGTGACCAGCGGCAGGCGCAGGGCGCCCAGCGCGGTGACCAGCGGGTCGGTGGGGTCGGCGGGGACCACGGCGAGGACGTCGGCCCCGGCCGCGGCCAGCGCGCGGGCCACGTTGACGCCCTTGCCGCCGGGCTCGGTCGAGCTCGGGCCGAGCCGGGCCACCTCCCCGCGGGTCAGGGGACCGGGCAGGGCGAGGGTGCGGTCGAGGCTGGGGTTGGCCGTCAGCGTGACGACGCGCCCGCCGCTCACGCGACCACGACCTCGACGCCGGCGTCCTCGAGCCGCTCCACGACGGCGGGGTCGGCGCCGCCGTCGGTGACCACCGTGTCGACGTCGCCGAGCGTGGCGAAGCGGACCAGGTGCTCGCGCCCGAGCTTGCTGCTGTCGGCCAGCACGACCGCGCGCTGACCGGCCGCGACCATCGCCCGCTTGACCGCGGCCTCGGCCTCGTCGGGCGTGGTGAGGCCGTGGTCGGGGGTGATGCCGTTGGTGCCCAGGAAGGCGACGTCGGCGCGCAGGTCGGCCAGCGCGCGGACCGGGGTCTCGCCGACCGCACACTGGGTCAGCCCGCGGACCCGCCCGCCGAGCACGTGCAGCGTGATGCCCGGGACGGTGGCCAGCCGGGCCGCGATCGGCACCGAGTTGGTGGCCACGAACAGGCCCCGGTCGGCGGGCAGGACCTCGGCCAGCGCCGCGGTCGAACTGCCGCCGTCGAGCAGGACGCTCCCGCCCGGACCGGGCAGCAGGTCCAGCGCCGCCGCGGCGATCTTGCGCTTGGCCTCCGCCCGGGTGGCGTGGCGCTCGGCCAGCGCGGTCTCGACCAGGGTGAGCGCCCCCGTCGGCACCGCGCCGCCGTGCACGCGGCGGAGCACACCGGCCCGTTCCAGGACGGCGAGATCGCGGCGGACGGTCTCGGTGGTGACGCCGAAGTGCTCGGCCACCGCGGTGACCGCGATGCGGCCCTGCTCGACGACCAGCGTGGCGATCGCCTGCTGTCGCTCCTCGGCGTACACGGCTTCCTCCGATCGGCGTCCCGTGGTGCCCGAACCCGTGGGATCTGACTTGCGTCTGTGTTGTTCTACGTGGGATTGGTTGACAAGTCAACACGAAGTCGTGACTCTGGTCACCGACGGACGACGGTGTCCCCCTACCCACCACCGACGCGGAGGTCCGCATGTCCACCACCACCGCCCCCGTGCTGACCGGCACCCCCGTGGTCCCCGGGGTCGTCCTCGGCCCGGTCGTGCGCCCGGCCGGCGCGGTCCGGCTGCCCGAGGCCGAGTCCGCCGAGACGCTCCCCGAGGCCGCGCGGGCCGCGGAGCGGAGCCGTTTCGCCGCGGCCGCCGAGACGGTGGCCGGCCGGCTGGCGGCGCGGGCCGCGGCGGCGACCGGGATGACCGCCGAGGTCCTCTCCGCCACCGCGGGTCTGGCCCGCGACCGGGGGCTGCTGTCGGCCGTCGAGCAGCGCATCGACACCGGCACCCCGGCCGCGGTCGCGGTGGTGCAGGCCGCTCAGCAGTTCGTCGACGTGTTCACCTCGCTGGGCGGGGTGATGGCCGAGCGCGTCACCGACGTCCGGGACGTCCGCGACCGCCTCGTCGCCGAGCTGACCGGCCAGGGGGAGCCCGGTGTCCCCGCACCCGGGACGCCGTCGGTGCTGCTCGCCGACGACCTGGCGCCGGCCGACACCGCCGGGCTCGACCCCGCCCGCATCGTCGGGCTGGCCACCCGGCTCGGCGGCACGACCAGCCACACCGCGATCATCGCCCGGCAGCTGAACCTGCCCCTCGTCGTCGCCGTGGAGGGGCTCGACGTCGTCCCGGCGGGGGCCACCGTCCTCCTCGACGCCGAGGAGGGCACCGTCACCGTCGACCCCGAGCCGGAGTCCGCCGCCGCCCAGGTCGCGGAGGCCCGGCGGCAGGCCGAGGCGCTGGCGGGCTACCGCGGTCCGGCCGCCACCCGCGACGGCGTGACCGTGCCGGTGCTCGCCAACGTGCAGGACGGCGCGGGGACGCGAGCCGCGATGGCCGCGCACGCCGAGGGCGTCGGCCTGTTCCGCACCGAGCTCGCCTTCCTGGGGCGGGCCGCCGAGCCCAGCGTCGAGGAGCAGGCCACGGGCTACGCCGAGGTGTTCCAGGCCGCGGCCGGCCGCCGCGTCGTGCTGCGGACCCTCGACGCCGGCTCGGACAAGCCGCTGGAGTTCGCCACGCCGCCGGAGGAGGCCAACCCGGCGCTCGGCGTCCGCGGCCTGCGGGTGGCCCGCCGCGACCCCGGGCTGCTCGACCGCCAGCTCGACGCCGTCGCCGAGGCCGCCCGCCGCACCGGCGCCGCGCCGTGGGTGATGGCGCCGATGGTGGCCACGGTCGCCGAGGCCGCCGACTTCGCCGCCCGCGTGCGCGAGCGCGGCCTGGTGCCCGGCGTGATGGTCGAGGTGCCGTCGGTGGCGCTGCTCGCCGACCGGTTCCTCCAGCACGTCGACTTCCTGTCGATCGGCACCAACGACCTGTCGCAGTACGCGCTGGCCGCCGACCGGCTCTCGGCCGACCTCGCCGACCTCACCGACCCGTGGCAGCCGGCGCTGCTGGCCCTGGTGGCGGCGACCGCGGCCGCGGGCCGGCGCGCCGGCAAGCCGGTCGGCGTCTGCGGCGAGGCCGCCGCCGACCCGCTGCTCGCCTGCGTGCTCGTCGGCCTGGGGGTGACCTCGCTGTCCTGCGCCGCACCCGCGGTCGCCGGTGTCGGGGCCCGGCTGGCCGGGGTCGACTCCACCGCCTGCCGGGAGGCCGGCGAGGCCGCCCTGGCCGCCGACGACCCGCGCACGGCCCGCGCCGCCGCCCGCGCCGTCCTCACCCGCGGCTGACGCCCCCCGGCGGCCGGCCCGTCACTGCCGGTGTTCCTCGCGCGTTGCGGGTGCTGCAGGACCGGCAACGCACGAGGAACACCCGCACGGCCCTACGGATCGAGCAGGGCGTCCAGCCGCGCCGTGCCCCGATCCCGTAGCCGGCCCGCCGCAGCTGGTGCACGACCCGGGCGTCCCGGACGTCGCCGGGCGTGTAGGTCCGCGCCCGTCCGGGGGACGAGCGGCACGGGACCACGAGCCCCTCGGCGTCCCAGTGGCAGGAGGTCGAGGGCCTGACGCCGAGGGCGCCGGCGAGCTCGGAGACGCTCATGGCGTCGGAGGGCCGCGGGTCGTCGACCGGCTCCGCCGCGATCGCCCGGGCCGCCTCCTGCGCCAGCTGCAGGTCACGGCGCTCGGTGTGCAGCCGCGCGTGGGCGCCGTCGACGAGCGCCAGGAACTCCGTCACCGGCCCCCGGTTCGCCGTGCGCACGATCCGCCGGGCCTCCACCGGGCCGACCGCCGCGGCGAACGCCCGGTAGGCCAGCGCGGCCTGCACGTGCCCGTCGGTGAGGACCCGGTGGCCGGCCGGGGTCCGTCCGGCCGGCGGCAGCGCGCCCTCGCGCTCGAGGTCGCGGACCTGCTGCACCGAGTACCCGGCCCGCCGCGCGACGTCGACCGTGCGCTGGCCCGACGTGCGACTCCGCACCGCGTCCTCCCTGGTCGAGCCGGTCCGGGTCGCCACAGGGACCCGAGTGCCACGCTCGAACCCGTGAGCACCGACCGCACGAGCATCGACGACGTCGTCGGCCTGGTCGAGGGACTGGGCGGCGTCCTGACGCTGCGCCCCGGCCCGGGCGACGGCTCGCCCGAGATCGCCTGGGGCGACCCGTTCTTCTACTACGCGCCCGACGGGGTGGTGCCGCGCACGCAGCCCTTTGCCACGGTCGTCACCGAGGACCACCCCGGCGGGCCGGCGTCGGGGCTGGACCGTCCCGGGGCGTTCCGGCTCAACATCGCCACCGGTGCGGCCGAGTACTCCCGGTGGACCGGTCGGGCGCCGGGGGAACCGGCACCCGAGGGCGTCGACCCCGCCGCGACCGACACCGTCCTCGCCCACCCGGTCTACGGCCGGCTCGGCTGGCTCGCGGTCGTGGACCCGGGTCCGCGGACGGCGGGACCGGTCCAGGAACTGCTGCGGACCGCGCACGCCGCGGCCCGGCAGCGGTGGGGACGCCGGGCCGGGAGGGCTCGGGAGGTGTCCGGCCTCCCTCTGAGGGGTGAACGATCGTCGGGAATGTGACGATGCTCCCTACGGATCGTCGGAACATCCTCGCTGTTACCTGCTTTACTACAGGTGCACCCCCACGCAGCACCGAAGAGGAGAGACGGACATGTCGATCGGGACCACCTGGCGTCAGCGTCGGCAGGCTGTTCGCACGCGGCGGGCCCTCGACCGCGCGCTCGCCCGCACCAGCAGCCCCGCCATGCGCGAGGAGCTGCTGACGATGGCCAACAACAGCGGGTTCTGAACCGCAGGGTCCCCAGGACCCCGGCGCCTCGGAGCGCCTCCCGCACGGCCCCGGACTGCCCCGCAGCCCGGGGCCGTTCGCTGTCCTCCCCCCTTCGGGTCGGCGGCTCAACCCGGAACGGCGGGGTGCCGATACCGCTGCCGTGACTGGACGACGCCGGGGAGCCGCCCGGACCCCCGGCCGACCGGGGGAGGGGGACCCGGTACCGGGCGAGGCCCACGAGACCTCCGGCGCCACGACCGGGCTGCTGCTCGCCTTCGTGCGCCAGCACGCCGGCGACGCCGCGGCCGAGGAGGTCGTGCGCCGGGCGGGGGTGCCCTTCACCGCCGCCGAGCTCGCCGAGCCCTCGACCTGGAGCAGCTACGACACCCGGATCCGCCTGTTCACCGCGGCGACCGAGGTCCTCGGCGACCCCGGCGTGCTGTTCCGGGTGGGCGCCGAGGCGCTGCGGACCGGCATGAACCCGAGCGTGGTCGTGCTGGTGCGCGCCATGGGCTCGCCCCGGCAGGTCTACGCCAAGCTGCCGCGCGCCGTCGCCAACTTCTCGACCACCTCCACCATGGAGGTGCTCCACTCCGACGCCACGTCGGCGACCATCCGCTACCGGCTGCACGAGGGCTACGTGCACTCGCGGCTGGACTGCGACTACGCCCGCGGCCTGATCAGCATGGTCCCCACCGTCTTCGGGCTGGCGCCGGCGCACGTCGTCCACGAGGAGTGCGAGTCCTCCGGCGCGGACGCCTGCCTCTACCACCTCTCGTGGGACCGGCGCTCCCGCCTGCCGTGGCGCCGCCGCGGCGAGGTGGCCGCCGACGCCGAGCTGGCCGCCCTGCGCAGCCAGGTCCGCGCCCTGCAGTCCGCGGCCACCGACCTGGTCGACGGCGAGGACCTGGAGAGCGTCCTGCCGCGCATCGTCGAGCGCGCCGCCGCCGCGGTGCTGGCCCCCGCCTACCTGCTCGCCGTCTCCTCACCCCGCGGCGGTGCCCCGCTGGTGCACAGCGCCGGCCTCCCCACCGCCGACGTCCCGGTCCTGACCGCCCGGCTGCTCGCCGGGGAGGACCTCGGTCCCGGCGCGGTCGTGGTGGACGTGGCCTCCGCGCGGCGGACCCACGGCCGGCTGGCCGCGCTCGGCCGCTCCGCCGAGGGCGGGCTGGGCGACGAGCACGCGATGCTCGCCGCCTACGCCGGCCACGCCGCGGCCGCGCTCGACCTGGTGATGGCGCTCGAGGGGAGCCGGTCGGAGGCCCGCCGGGCCGGTGCGCTGCTCGAGCTCGCCCACGGCCTGTCCCAGGCGTCCGACGTCGCCGGGATCTGCGAGGTCGTGGCCGGGGCGCTGCCCAGCGTCGTCGGCTGCACCAACGCCGCGGTCATGCTGTGGGACCCCGCCGCCGGGACGCTGGCCACGGCCGCCACCGTGGGGCTGCGCCCGCAGCAGGAGGCCGTCATGCGCGCCACGTCGCTGCGGGCCGAGGACGTCCCCGAGCTGTTCGGCATGCTCACCGACCGCGCCCCGCGGATCGTCAGCGCCACCGGCGCCAGCGTCCCCATGCGCGACCTGCTCACCGCGCTGGACCTCACCGACGTCGTCGCCGTCCCCCTGCTGGCCGGCAGCAGCTTCCTCGGCGTGGTGACCGCCAGCTGGTCGACGGGCGAGGTGAGCGGCGCGCTGGACGCCGACGTGCTCGCCCGCCTGCGCGGCGCCGGCGACCAGGCGTCGACGGCGCTGCAGAAGGCCCGGCTGCTGGAGACCGTCCGCCACCAGGCCACCCACGACGCGCTCACCGGCCTGCCCAACCGGGTGCTCTTCCGGGAGCGGCTGGCCGCCGCGCTGGCCGCCTCGGCCGGGTCCGGGCACGTCGGCGTGCTGTTCTGCGACCTCGACCGGTTCAAGGCGGTCAACGACACCCTGGGTCACGCGGCCGGCGACGAGCTGCTGCGCCAGGTGTCGGCCCGGCTGCGCGCCGCCGTCCGGCCCGGCGACACCATCGGGCGGCTCAGCGGCGACGAGTTCGCCGTCCTGGTGCCGAGGCTGTCGACGGCCGCCGCCGCCGACGCGGTGGTCGCCCGGGTGGCGGAGGCGTTCGCCGTGCCCTTCCGGCTCGAGGGCACCCCGGTCGACGTCGGCACCAGCACCGGTGTGGCCGTCCACTCCGGCCCGGCCGCCGACCCCTCCGCCGTCGCCGAGCGGCTGCTGCGCGACGCCGACGCCGCCATGTACCGGCACAAGCAGCGCGAGCGTGGATCGGCGCCGGCTCCACGGAGCGCGGACTAGCGCAGGCGCCTCCGGAGCGCGGCCTGCTCGTCGGGGCCGAAGCCGTGCTCGGTGAGCCAGCCCAGCGGGCCCCCGTGCCGCTCGTCGAGGATCTCCAGCAGCCGCCGCATGGTCTGCGCGCGCGGGGTGTGGCTGGCGACGTCGCGGTTGGTCATGTCCTCGGCGTAGGTGGGCGAGGTCCGCAGCTTGGCCACCAGCGCGTCGATGACCTCGGCGGTGAGCGCGTAGTCGGCGACGATCTCCTCGTCCGGCACACCGGCCGCCGCCAGCGCGAACATCACCACCACGCCGGTCCGGTCCTTGCCCGCGGCGCAGTGCACCACCGTCGCGCCCTCGCCGTCCGCGATCACCCGCAGCGCGGCCAGCACGTTCTCCGGCCGGTGGTGCAGGTAGCCCAGGTAGGAACGCACGGCCGGCGGCTCGACCTCGTCGGCCTCGGTGGTCTGCCGCGGCAGCAGCGTCTCCGCCCAGTCCGCGGGCAGGTCGGGGACGTCGTCCTCCTCGACGGCGAAGACGTCGGTGTGGTGCCCCTTCTCCGGCAGCAGGCTCAGGTGCCGGTGGGTGACGCCCTCGACCGCGCGCAGCGGGCCCCGGCCCTCCAGCAGGACCTCCGCGGTGGTGCGCAGGTCGATGACGTCGCGCAGCGGGAGCTCGGCGAGCCGGCGCAGGTCGTCGTCGCTGAGGGTCTGCAGGTTGTCGCTGCGCAGCACCCGGCCGAACGCGGTCGTGCCGCCGTCGGTGGTCGGCAGGCCGCCGAGGTCGCGCGTGTTGGTCGTCCCGTCGAGTCGCAGCCAGCGGTCGGCGCGGGGTGAGGTCACCCCCCGACCGTACGGCGGCCGGACCGGGGTGTGGCCGGCCGCCACAGGGTCCGCGAGCGGCGTCCGGGCGACGGGCACGATCAGGTGACCTGATCGTGCGGCGTCCTCCCTCACCGCCCACCGTGAGGGAGGACGCACTGCGGTGGGGGAGGATGTCGACCGAGTGCCTCAGGACGTCAGCAGGGAGTCGCAGACGTCGACCAGCCGCTGCCGCAGCGGGGCGGCGCGGTGGGCGAACCCGCGCTGCGCGGCCACGTACTCCGCCTTGCCCTCGGGCGTCTCGATCCGCACCGGCGGGTACCCGCGGTCGGCGAGGTCGTACGGCGAGGCCCGCATGTCGAGCTCGCGCACCTCGACGGCGAGCGCGAAGCAGTCGGCCACCAGCTCCCCGGGCACCGCGGGGGAGAGCTTGTACGCCCACTTGTAGAGGTCCATCGTCGCGTGCAGGCAGCCCGGTTGCTCCATCGCGACCTGCGTCTCCCGCGTCGGCCGCAGCCGGTTGAGCGCGACCGCCGACGGCGTGAAGAACCGGTAGGCGTCGACGTGGCTGCACCGGATCGCGTGCGACTCGACGACGGCGTCGGTGCCGGCCCGCCCCAGCCGCAGCGGGACGGCGTGCCGGCGCTCGTCGGCGCGGTGGACCATCGCCCACTCGTGCAGGCCGAAGCAGCCGGTCTGCGGCGGCCGCGACGCGGTGGCCGCCAGCAGGTCCCGCACGAACCGCACGGTGCGCTCGCGGCCGGCGAGGTACGCGGCGACGTCGAGGGACACCGTCCCGTCGTCGCCGGTGGCGTACCAGCGCCAGGCGGCGTGCGGGGCCGGGCCGTCGGCCGACGGCGCCAGCGCGACGCCCGGACCCGGGTGCCAGCGGCGCAGCCGGCTCGGCGTCTCGGAGTAGTAGGTGAACAGGAAGTCGAGCACCGGGTGGCTCTCGCCGCGGCGGCGGCGCCCGCGGTGCGGCCCGGTCCAGCGCTCGACCCGGGCGTCGTGGGCCGCCGCGCGCGCCGTCCACTCCTCGGCGGGCAGCAGGACGGCGACGTCGGGCACCGGACCAGCGTAGGTGCCGCCGGCGCGCGTCCAGGGCTCCCACCGGGAGGCCGGCGGTGCCACCCTGGGCGTCCCGACGAGGAGGCGATCGCCATGGCCGGCGACGCGAGCGCCGTCCGCATGCCCCTGTCGTGCCGGCTGGGGTTCCACGCCTACGTGCAGCGCCATCCCGAGGACGAGCGGCTGCGCGGCCCGGACCACGAGATCTGCCGGCGCTGCGGCAGGGAGCACGACATCCAGAGCACCGTCTTCCCGCCCGGAGGCGCACCTGGCTAGCCGACGGCGCCCTCGGCGGAGGTCAGCCGGTGCAGCCGCAGCGCCAGCTGCACCTCCAGCGCCCGCTCGGGTGCCGACCAGTCGCGGCCGAGCAGCCGGCCGACCCGGTCCAGCCGCTGGGTCACGGTGTTGACGTGCACGCCCAGCGCCTCGGCCGCCCGCGCGGGTGAGCCGCCGGTGTCCGACCACGCCCGCAGGGTGGCGACCAGGTCGGTGCCGCGGCGGGCGTCGTAGTCGAGCACCGGCCCGAGCGTCGCGGTGACGAAGCCCGGGACGTCACGGCCCTCGCCGACGAGCAGGCCGACGAAGCCCAGCTCCTCGGCGCTCGCTGACTGGCCGCTGCGGCCCAGAGCCTCCAGGGTCGAGGCGCAGCGCCCCGCCTCGGCCGCCGCGGGGGCCACCGCGGCCGGGCCCTGCACCGGCCCGGCGCCGCCGGCGGTCACCGGCCTGCCCAGCGCCGCCGCCAGCTCCCGCCGCACCAGGGCCGCAGCCGGGCCGGCGGGCAGATCGGGCAGGCACAGGACGACGCGGCCGTCGCGCAGCCCGGCGAGCCCCGCGCGGGTGGCCGCCAGGTGCCCGGCGGCGGCCAGCGCCCGGCCGCGGCAGCGCTCCTCGACCCGGACGACGACGACCGACAGCGGCCGGTCCAGGTCCGCGCCCAGCCGCCGCGCCCGCTCGCGCAGCCCGTCGGCGTCGCGCAGGGGGACGCCGAGCAGCTCGTCGAGCAGCTCGCCGCGCACCCGCCCCTCGGCCTCGCTGGCGGTGCGCCGGATGAGCAGCAGCAGTGCGGTGACCAGCGCGGCCCGCTCGAGGATGCGCTGGTCGGCGTCGGAGAGGTCGCCCGGGCGGTGCAGCACCAGGCCGCCGATCAGCTCGCTGCCGACCGTGACCGCCGCGGTCCACCACTCGTCGACGCGGACCGTCCGCCCGGTGGAGCGGGCCAGCGCCAGCGCCCCGGCGGGGTCGGGCGGCAGCGCGTCGTCCCCGTCGGCCGCAGGGGAGGGCCGGCCCTCCTCGTCGAGGACGGTGATCCGCCCGCCCAGGGCCTCCGTCACGGCCGCGGCGACGTCGTCCACCCCACCGCCGCGCAGGACGAGGTCGATGAACCGGTCGTGCGCCCCGGCGGCCCGCTCGACCGACTCGGTGTGCGCCCGCAGTTCCCGGGTGGCCGCGGAGAGCTCCTCCAGCGCCGTCCGGGTCTCCTCGAGCAGCCGGGCGTTGTCGAGCGCGATGGCGGCGTGCGCGGCCAGCGAGCCCAGCAGCGCCACCTCCGAGCGGTCGAAGGTCCGCTCGGTGCGGTCGGCGGCGTAGAGCACGCCGATGACCTGCGACCCGCGGATCAGCGGCACGCCGAGGATGGCGACCAGGCCCTCCTCGCGGACCCCGCCGTCGATCTCGTCGGTGTGGTGGAACCGGGTGTCGGCGGCGTAGCTCGCCGTCCAGTACGACGCCGCCGTCTGGGCCACCAGGCCGCCCAGGCCCGCGCCCATCGGCAGCCGCAGCGCCTGGAACCGCGCCGAGACGGTGCCGTCGGTGACCCGCATGTAGGTGTCGCCGCGGGCGTCGTCGTTGAGCGTCAGGTACGAGACGTCGGTGCCCAGCAGCCGGCGGGCGCGGCGGACGATCGCGGTGAGCACCGAGTCGACCCCGCGCAGCGTGGCGAGGTCGCTGGCGGTCTCGAACAGCGCCGACAGCTCCGACTCGCGACGCCGCCGGGCGGCGAAGGCGGCGCGCACCTGCAGGGCGAGCAGCCGCACCCGCTCCAGCTCGGCCAGCGTCGCGGCGTCGGCGCCGCCGGCCCGGGCGCGCACCAGCGGACCCTCGTACTCGATCGCGGCGGCGTCGTCGAGGACCAGCTGCAGGTACTCGGCCGCTGCAGAGGGGACGCCGGGCGGGCGGCCGGAGCCGTCGGTGGGCCGCGCGGCGCTCCGGGTCACGACCGGCATCCTGCCCGGCCGGACCATCAGTGGGCGGTCCACCCGCCGTCCATGCGCAGGGACGTGCCGGTGACCGACGCGGCCGACGGCGAGCACAGCCAGGCGACGGCGTCGGCGACCTCGGCCGGCTCGATCAGCCGCTTGACCGCCGCCGGGGCCAGCATCACCCGCTCGACCACCTCGTCCTCGGAGATCCCGTGGGTGCGGGCCTGGTCGGCGATCTGCCCCTCCACCAGCGGCGTGCGCACGTAGGCCGGTGCCACGCAGTTGGACGTCACGCCGTGCGGGGCGCCCTCCAGCGCGACCACCTTCGACAGCCCCTCGAGCGCGTGCTTGGCCGTGACGTAGGCGGACTTGTACGGCGAGGCGCGGTGGCCGTGCACCGAGCTGACGTTGACCACCCGTCCCCAGCCGCGGGCGTACATGTGCGGCAGTGCGCCGCGGACCAGCCGGAAGGGCGTCTCCACCATCAGCCGCAGGATCGCCGAGAAGACCTCCGGCGGGAACTCGTGCAGTGGGGACACGTGCTGGAAGCCGGCGTTGTTGACCAGCACGTCGACGTCGAGGTCGAGGCCGCCGAGGGCACCCAGGTCGGAGAGGTCGACGGCGACCGCGGTGCCGCCCACCGCGCGGGCCACGTCCTCGGCCGCGGCGGCGTCCCGGTCGACGACGACCACCGCGGCACCGGCTTCCGCCAGCCGGGCGGCGATCGCCCGGCCGATGCCCGAGCCGCCGCCGGTCACCATCGCCCGCCGCCCCGCGAGGTCCTCCGTGCCCATGGGAGGACGTTAGGGTCCGCTCACCCCGCCTCCCACGGCGTACGGGCACACACTCCCCGCCGTCCCCGTGGGTGCCGGGCACACCGTCGGCCGGGGCCGGCGGGGCGGCGTCAGCCCGCCTGGTTGCCGCCGCGCACCACCGAGTCGTCGCGCTGGGCGTCCTCGTCGGTGGTCAGGGTGACGTCGCGCTCGCCGCCGTCGGACCGGTCCTGGCCCGGGACGCCGTCGACCATGTTGGTGTCGGTCGGCCCGTCCGTGGTGTCGGGGGACTCGCCGTAGCCGCTGTCGTCGGTCTGGCTCATCAGTCGGTGCCTCCTCCGGCGCGGGGGGTGGGGCCCGGGACCTCGCCGGACGCACCGGCGCCCCGGGCACGGGCGACGTCGCCGTCGGCGCGGGCCGGCAGGTCGTCGCCCGAGGCCGCGTCCCGCTCGATCGCCTCGTCGGCGGTGAGGGGGACGTCCTCGAAGCCGGACCCGGTGCTGCTGTTGTCGCCGGTGCCCGACGCGGTCGGGATGTCCTGCTGGATGCGGTCACTGCCCTGCGGGTCGGTCATGGTGCCTCCGCTCCGACGACGCCGTCCCCGGGGCCATGCCCGTGCACCCGGCCGAGAAAACGACCCGCACGGGGCCGGATGCGCCCCGCGGTGCCCGACCCCACCCCGCAGCGCGAGGCCGGGCACCACACGGCGACGGCCGCCGTCCCGGATCGGGACGACGGCCGTCGGCAGGTGTGGTGCCGGCGTGCACGTCCGCGGAAGTGCACGACCTCAGGACGCGGCCTCAGAACGCGGCCTCGGGGACCTCCATGAGCGTGTTGTCGGTGGCCTCGACGATCGCCCGCTCGCCCGCCAGGCGCGGCAGCACCTGGGTCGCGAAGAACCGGGTGGCGGCGAGCTTGCCCTCGTAGAACAGGCGGTCCTTCTCCCCCACCTCGCCGGCCAGGGCGGCCAGCGCCACCTCGGACTGGCGGACCAGCAGCCACCCGGTGACCAGGTCGCCGACGGCGAGCAGCAGCCGGGTGGTGTTCTGGCCGACCTCGTAGAGGCTGGTCATGTCCTCCTGGGCACCGCTGAGCTGCCCGAACATGGCCGTGAGCATCGCCTGGACCTCGCCGAGGGCGGTCGCCAGGTGCGTCCGCTCCTCCTTGAGCCGGCCGTTGCCGGCCTCCGCGTCGATCGTGGCCTGGATCTGGCCGGCCAGCCAGGTCAGCGCGACCCCGCCGTCCTTGACGATCTTGCGGAAGAAGAAGTCCTGGCCCTGGATCGCCGTGGTGCCCTCGTAGAGGGTGTCGATCTTGGAGTCGCGGATGTACTGCTCGATCGGGTAGTCCTGCAGGTAGCCCGAGCCGCCCAGGCACTGCAGCGACTCGCTGGTGAGCAGCTCGGTGGCCCGCTCCGAGCCGAAGCCCTTGACCACCGGCAGCAGCAGGTCGTTGACGCGGGCGGCGAGCCGGGCCTGCTCGCTGTCGGCGGTGCCGGCGGCCTCGGCCTCGGTGACCTGGTCGCGGAAGGTGGCGGTGTAGAGGTAGAGCGCCCGCATGCCCTCGGCGTAGGCCTTCTGCAGCATGAGCGAGCGGCGCACGTCGGGGTGGTGCGTGATGGTCACCCGCGGGGCGTCCTTCGACGTCGCGGCGAGGTCGGCGCCCTGCACCCGGTTGCGCGCGTAGTCCAGCGCCACCTGGTAGCCCGCCGACAGGGTGGCGATGGCCTTGGTGCCGACGAACATCCGGGCGTGCTCGATCACCTTGAACATCTGCGCGATGCCGTCGTGCACGTCGCCGACCAGCCAGCCCCGCGCCGGCACCGGACCGTCGCCGAAGGTCACCTCGCAGGTCGTGGAGACCTTCAGGCCCATCTTCTTCTCGACGTTGGTGACGTAGACGCCGTTGCGCTCGCCGAGGGCGCCGGTCCCGAGGTCGACGTGGAACTTGGGGACGACGAACAGCGACAGGCCCTTGGTGCCCGGCTTCGCCCCCTCGGGACGGGCCAGCACCAGGTGGACGATGTTGTCGGACAGGTCGTGCTCGGCGGAGGTGATGAACCGCTTCACGCCGGTGAGGTGCCACGAGCCGTCGGGCTGCTGGACCGCCTTCGTGCGGCCGGCGCCCACGTCGGAGCCGGCGTCGGGCTCGGTGAGCACCATGGTGGCGCCCCAGCGGTGCTCGATCATGAGCTCGGCGAGCCGCTTCTGGTCGGCGTTGCCGAGCTCGTGCAGGACGGCGGCGAAGGCGGCCCACGCGCCGTACATGAAGACGGCGGGGTTGGCGCCGAGCACCATCTCGAACGCGCCCCAGGTCAGCGCGTGCGGTGCACCGAAGCCACCGAGCTCCTCGGGCAGGTCCAGGCGGTACCACTCCCCGTCCTCGATGGCCCGCACCGACGCCTTGAAGCTCTGGGGCAGGGTCACCGAGTGGGTGGCCGGGTCGAACACCGGCGGGTTGCGGTCGGCGTCGGCGAAGCTGTCGGCGATCGGACCCTCGGCCAGCCGGCGGATCTCGGCGAGCACGCCGCGCGCGGTCTCGGCGTCCATCTGCTCGAACGGGCCGGTGCCGAAGCGGTCCTTGGTGTCGAGGAACTCGAACAGGTTGAACTCGAGGTCCCGCAGGTTCGCGGTGTAGTGGCTCATGGCGGTCTGGCTCCGTTGCTCCCGTGCCGATGGGCGACGAGCGCTTGCTACTCGTCGGTAACCAACGTTATTACCGGTCGGTAACCAGGAGCAAGGGAGCGGCCCGGGATCCGCTCGCAGGGGTCAGGGGCGAGCGGTCCCGGGCCGTCGGGATGGTGCCGGGGGCGGCCCGGCGCGGGTCAGCGGTTGCGGCGCCGGGCGGCGAGGACGGAGGCGGCGAGCAGGCCGATCAGGGCACCGAGGCCGGCCGCGATGAGCAGCGCCACCACCAGGGGCGCGCGGACGTCGGTGAAGACCAGGCTGATCGGCACCGTCTCGCCGTTGAACACGATGAACAGCACGAGGATCACCGTGACGGCGATCAGCAGGGCCAGCGCCAGGCCCCGGCCCAGCGTGCGGCCGGCCGACCGGGCGCGCGACGGCGTCCGGGCGGGCGACGGCGTCCCGGCCGGCGGGGTCGCGGGCTGGCCGGTGCCGGGGGTGGACGCCGGGGTGCCCGTCGCGTACGGGTTGGTGCCGGTGGCGAACGGGTCGGTGCCCGGGGCGGAGGGCCGGGGCTCGGCAGGCGATCCGGGAGCGGTCACGCTCCCGATCTTGTCCGCGCGGAGGCGCGCTCAAACCGCCGCGGGACCGGCGGGCGGGTACGTGTCAGTCGCGGCGGTGGGCCGCCGGCTCGGTCTCCGCCGGCGGGTAGGACGGGCCGGCGGCGCCGTCGGCCGGGCCGGTGCCCTCGGGCCCGTCGGAGTCGGGTGCCGGCGGGCCGGACGTGCTGCTGCCGAGGGGCCCGACCGAGCGCGGGGACTCCGGCTCGGGCATCTTCTGCTCGCGCGTGCTCACCGGTCCGAGTCTGGGGCCGGGGGAGCGGGGCGGCGACCGGAGGCGGTCACTCCGCCAGCGCCGGGCCGGCCTCGTGGGCGGGGTGTCCCTGGGTCCGCTCGCGCTGCTTCATGCGGGCCTCGTGGACGTGCCGGTCGCCTCCGGCGAGCTCGTCCCGGGCGCGCTCGTCGAAGGCGCGGAAGACCGACCAGTAGTTCGCGTCGTAGTCCTCGACGATCTGGAAGGTCCACCGGTCGGCGATGACGTTGCGGCCGACCAGGTCGCGCTCGAGGTCGTCGGCGAGCTCGGTGTGCCCGGCCTTGCGGAACAGCTCGACGGCGTCCTGCAGGAGCAGGTCGGCCTTCCCCGAGTGCTGGTGGAACCCGTAGAGCTGGCCGCGGGCCTGCTCGATGGTCTCGAGGGCCTCGGAGAGCTTGCCCAGGCCCTCGACGGTCGTGTCGTCCAGGTCGGGGCGGCTGCGGTCGACGGTCACCGGCTCATCCTGCGGTCCCGGACCGGCCGTCGCCCGGCGAGCCGCGGCGAGGGGCCGGTCAGGCGGCCGCGGACCGGGCGACGGCGATGTCCACGAGCCGCTCGGCCAGGTCGCGCCCGTGCGCGGCCGGGCCGTCGGGGCCCAGCAGCCCGCCCGACAGGTACATCCCGTCGATGATCAGGTGCACCTGCGCGGCGAGGTCCTCACCGCTGCCGGGGGCGACCTCCTCGGCCAGCCGCTCCAGCCGGGCGTGCAGCTCGAACTTGTAGTCGGCGGCGGCGCTGCGGGCGGGGTGCTCCGGGTCGTCGTACTCGCTGCTGACGTTGGTGAAGGGGCAGCCGCGGAAGCCGGCCCGGGTGACGTCGGCCTCGACGGACCCGACGACGGCCAGCAGCGCGGCGCGGGGGTCGGGCTCGGACCCGATGATCGCGTCGATCTGGCCGAGCTCCGTGGCGGCCTTGCGGGCCAGGTAGGCGCCGACGAGCTCGTCCTTGCTCCTGAACAGCCGGTACACGGTCATCTTGCCCAGGCCGGTCTCCCGCACGAGCTCGTCCATGCCGACGCTGCGCGAGCTGCGGGTGGCGAACAACCGCTCCGCGGTGTCCAGGACGATCGACTCCCGCTCGGCGCGGCTGCGGCGGACCGGGCCGGGGGCGTCGGTGTCGGCGAGGGAGAGGGCGGCGGCGGTCACGACGGCGATGCTGCCGCCTCCCGTGACGGATCAGTTCGCGGCACGCCGGATCACCGGCACGATCGCTGGCTCCTGGGTGCCGAGAGGCGAACGCGCAGTTCGGGACGCCGGTGGACGGTGGGACCGCTGTGACTGGGCGCCGGCCCGATCGCCGTCCTCCCTCACCGCCGGGCGTCCTCCCCCACGTCCCACCATGAGGGAGGACGCGCCACGATCAGGTCACCTGATCCCGGACGGACGCGGCGGACCGGTCCGTCCCGCCGTCAGGAGCCGGGGGTGTCCGCTCCGGCGCCGCCGGCGTCGCCCCCCTCCGCGGGGTCCTCGGCGCGGGGCGTGCGGCCGTCGTCGGTCTGCGGGTCGCCGGGGTCGCCCTCCGCGCGCTCGGGCGTGCGCGGCGGCCGTTCGGGCTCGGTCACGTCGTCCTCCTCGGATCCGGGACTCGGTCGCCGGGAGCCTTGCCCAGCCCGGTCGGCGTCGAACCGGGTCAGCCCACCGGTGTGGCCGCGGGCAGCCGGGGCAGCAGCGTGCGGACGGCGTCGGCGTCGGGGAGGGCCCCGCGCGCACCGGGCCCCGTGGTCGACAGCGCCGCGGCCGCCACCGCCTCGCGCACCGCGTCCGCCGGCTCCGCGCCGCGGGCGAGGGCGGCACCGAGCGCGCCGGTGAAGCAGTCACCGGCCCCGGTGGTGTCCACGGCCTCGACCGGAGGCGGCGCCTGCAGCGACGCCGGGCCCTCGCCGGGCACGAGCAGCGCGCCGCGGTCGCCGAGGGTCACCACGACCGCGGGCACGCCGAGGGTGCGGGCCAGGGCGGCCAGCTCCTGCGGGGAGCGCGCGCCCGGCTCGGCGCCGGCCAGCTGCACCAGCTCGTGCTCGTTGGGCACCAGCACCGCCACCCGCTGCAGCAGCCCGGGCGGCAGCGGCCGGGGCGGGGCGGGGGTGAGCACCACCGTCCCCGCGGCGGCGTCGGCGGCTGCCTGCACCGCGGCCAGCGGCACCTCGAGCTGCAGCAGGACGACGGCGGCGCGCCGCACGGCCGGGACGTCGACGTCGGCCGGCGCCAGGGCGGCGTTGGCCCCGGGGACGACGACGATCAGGTTCTCACCGCTGCCGTCCTCCACCGGGATCGTGGCCGAGCCGGTCGCGGCGCCCGGGGTGCGCTGCACGTGCGCGGTGTCGACGCCCGCCTCCTCCAGGGCGGCCACCTGGCGCTCCCCGGCCGGGTCGTCGCCCACCCGGCCGACCATCGCGACCCCGGCCCGCGCCAGGCGGGCAGCGGCCGCGGCCTGGTTGGCACCCTTCCCCCCGGCGGCGAGGACGGCGCCGCGGCCGACGACGGTCTCCCCGCGACGGGGCAGCCGCTCGACGGCGACCAGCACGTCCTCGTTCAGGCTGCCGACGACGGTGACGGACACGGGACCCCCGGGGGACGCAGGTGGGCGGGCCCTCATCCTGCGGAGTCGTCGACCGTCCCCCGCGGGTCGGGGGACCCCGCGCCCGGCGCACGCCGGGCCCAGACCGGCATCCCGTACCAGGTCACCGCCGCCACCAGCAGCACCGCGCCGCCGGCCACGAGGCCCGGGCTGCGCCCGAGGACGACGTCGAGGACGAGCAGCACGCCGCTGCAGATGGCGAGCACGAGCAGCGCCAGACCCGCGACCAGCATCCGGTCGGCCACCGTGATCAGCGCGGCCTTGAGCCGCCGCCGGAACACCAGCCGGTGGAAGGAGACCGGCGCGATGAGCAGCACCGTGGCCAGCGCCGTGGCCAGCAGCGTGACGGTGTAGACGGTCCGGGCGAAGTCGTCGAGGTCGGCGAAGCGCTGGGTGAAGGCCAGGCCGAGCAGGAAGGCGAAGAGCACCTGCACCCCGGTGATCGCCACCCGCAGCTCCTGCAGCAGCTCGGCGAGGTTCCGGTCGAGCAGCTGGTCGACGGTCTCCCCGCGCGCCTCGGCGCTGCGGACGGCGGCCGCCGGGGCCGTCGGGGCGATCGGCTCCTGCGGGATCCTCGTCACCTCCACTCCGTTCGCGGTCACCCTCCCCCGGTACCCACCGCGCGGCTGCTCCGACACCCGTTTCCCGAGGTCGTGATGGAGGTACCGCCGGGGCAGGCGATCGAGGAGGAACCGTGGCCGACGACGACCCGAGGACGATCGAGAAGGACTTCGCCGAGGCGGTCAACATGAGCGCCTCGGAGCTGGAGGAGTGGCTCGAGAGCGACGAGTCGCAGTCGGTGGGGCAGAAGAGCGGCGGGTCGGGCGAGTCGACGGGACACGCGTCGGGACGGCGGATCGTCGAGTTGCTGCGGAAGAAGAAGGGCGACCTGACCGAGGACGACCACGCGCACATGCGGAAGGTCCACGGGTACGTCCGGCGTCACCTCGCGCAGGAGCCGGCGAAGGAGGACGTCGAGACCTCGAAGTGGCGCTACTCGCTGATGAACTGGGGCCACGACCCGCTCAAGAGGAAGTAGTGCGCACCGGCGAGCTCCGGCGCAACGACCCCGCCCAGTACGACGGGCTGGCCGACCAGTGGTGGGAGGCCTCCGGCGGGTTCGCCGCGCTCCACTGGCTGGCCGCCTCGCGCGCCGAGCACATCCCGTCCGCGGAGGGCCCCGACGCGGTACTGGTCGACCTCGCCTGCGGCGGCGGGCTCATGGCCCCGCACGTCGAGCGTCTGGGCTACCGGCACGTCGGGGTCGACCTCGGCGCCGCCGGGCTGGCGGTCGCCGCGGCGCACGGGGTCACCGCCGTCCGGGCGTCGGTGCTCACCGTCCCGCTGCGCGACGGCTGCGCCGACGTCGTCGTCGCCGGGGAGATCCTCGAGCACGTCGAGGACGACGTCGGCGTGCTCGCCGAGTGCGCCCGGCTGCTGCGCCCCGGCGGCACGCTGGTCATCGACGCCCTGGCCGACACCCGGATCGGGCGGTTCCTCATGGTCACCGTCGGCGAGCGGCTGCCGGGTGGCCCGCCCCCGGGCATCCACGACCCCGAGCTCTTCGTCGACCGCGCGCGGCTGCTCGCCGCCGCCGACGACCTCGGCCTGGACCTGCGGCTGGTCGGGTTGCGGCCGTCGGTGCGCGACGCGGTCGCCTGGCGGCTGGGCCGGCGTCCGGCGGTCCGCATGAAGCCGGTCCGCTCGACCGCCGTCGTCTTCGCCGGCTACGGCCGCAAGCGCGGGCTCCCGCCGGCCGGCGAGGGCCCGCCCCCCGCGGGAGCGGACCGGGCTGCCCGGCCGTACGGTCGGGCGATGACCCCGCACGTGAGCAGCACGTTCGTCCCGGGTCCGCGCGGGTGAGCGCCGCACTGCTGACCGGGGCGGGTGCCGCCCTGCCGGCGCCGCTCGACCAGGACGCCGCGTGGGAGGGGTTCTTCGCCCGCCACTACGAGGGCGTCCGCGCCGCCCGCCGCATCTGGTCCAGTGCCGGGGTGCGCACGCGGCACGCGGTGGCGAACCCGATCGACGAGGACCTCAGCTCCTGGACCACCGGTGCCCGCATGGCCCGCTACGTGGAGGAGGCGCTGCCGCTGGGCAAGCAGGCGGTCGCCGGCGCGCTCGACGCCGCCGGCCTCGCGCCGGGCGACGTGGGCCTGTTCGCCGTCGCCACCTGCACCGGCTACGCCACCCCCGGCCTGGACATCCGGCTGGCCAGCGACCTCGGCATGCCGCCGGGGCTGCAGCGGCTGCTGGTCGGGCACATGGGCTGCTACGCGGCGATCCCGGGCCTGGCGGCGGTGGGCGACTTCGTCACCGCCCGGTCCCGCCCCGCGGTGCTGCTGTGCTGCGAGCTGACCAGCCTGCACGTGCAGCCGGCGCAGCGGGACCTCGACCAGGTCGTCGCGCACGCGCTGTTCTCCGACGCCGCCGCGGCCGTCGTCGTCGAGCCCGCCGCCGGGCGCGGCCGGCGGCTGGCCGGTGTGGTCGCCCGGACCGACCCGTCGACCGCCGACCACATGACCTGGGACGTCACCGATCTCGGGTTCCGCATGGGGCTGTCCCCGCGGGTGCCCGACGTGCTCTCCCGACACGTCGGCGACGTCGTGACCGAGCTGCTCGGGGGAGCGGGTCTGCGGGTCGAGGACGTCGCCGGCTGGGCGGTGCACCCGGGCGGCCCGCGGATCCTCGACGTCGTCCGCGACGAGCTGGGGCTGACCGAGGAGCAGGTCGGCGCCTCCCGCCGGGTGCTGGCCGAGCACGGCAACTGCTCGTCGGCCACCGTGCTGCTGGTGCTGCAGGAACTGGCCGACGTCGACGGCCCGGTGGTGGCCATGGCCTTCGGCCCGGGGCTGACCCTGTACGCAGCGTTGCTCGTGCCGGAGTAACGGCCCAGGACCCCTCGTCGGCGCTACCCTCTGTGACCGCCGGCACGGTCAGGGAGGGAGGCGCCCATGGCCGCAGCGTTGCCGCTCATCCGGGTGTTCCTCGTCGACGACCACGAGGTGGTCCGCCGCGGCGTGGCCGAGCTGCTCGAGGACGACCCCGCGCTGGTGGTCGTCGGCGAGGCCGGGACCGCCGCGGAGGCGCTGGCCCGCGGCCCCGCGGTCCGGCCCGACGTCGCCATCGTCGACATGCGGCTGCCCGACGGGGACGGCGCCGACGTCGTCCGCTCCCTGCGCGAGCGGGTGCCCGGCTGCTCCTGCCTGGTGCTGTCGAGCTACGCCGACGAGGAGGCGGTCGCCTCGGCGCTGGGCGCCGGAGCCGCCGGGTACCTGGTCAAGCAGGTGCGCGGCGCCGACCTCGTGTCGGCGGTGCACACCGTCGCGGCCGGCGGCACGCTGAGCGGGACCCCCGGCCGCCCGGCCCGGCCCGGCACCGACCGCCGGCTGGCCGGGCTCACCGAGCAGGAGCGCACGGTGCTCGGGCTCATCGGCGAGGGGCTGACCAACCGGCAGATCGGTGACCGCATGGGCCTGGCCGAGAAGACGGTGAAGAACTACACCAGCCACCTGCTGGCCAAGCTCGGGCTCGAGCGACGCACCCAGGCCGCGATCCTCGCCACCGAGCTGCGCGGACGGCGCCCCCGCGGCTGATCCGGCGCGGTCAGCGCCCGCCGGCCCGGGGCGCCCGCCAGGTCACCGTGGTGCCGCCCGCATCGCCGGTGACCGCGAGCCCGCCCCCGCGGCGGCGGGCCCGCTGCTCGAGGTTGGCCAGGCCGCTGCGGACGGGGACCGCGGGCAGGCCCCGGCCGTCGTCGGTCACCACGACCGCGACGTCGTCCCCGGAGCGGCGGCCGGCGTCCACGGTGACCGTCACCCGGGTCGCCGCCGCGTGCCGCACGACGTTGCTCACCAGCTCGCGCACCACCGCGAGCAGGTCGTGGGCCAGCGCGCCGGACACCCCGTCGACGTCGCCGTGCAGCGCCACCCGGCAGTCGACGCCCGAGCCCTCGGTCACCCGCGACACGACGTCGGCCAGCCGCCGGCCCAGCGCCTCCGGGACCGCGTCACGGTCGTTGAGCTCGAAGATGGCCGAGCGGATCTGCGTGATGGTCTCGTCGAGCTCGTCGACGCTGCGCTCCACCCGGCGGGCCGCGTAGGGGTCGACCTCCTCCAGCGACCGGGCGACGCGGTCGAGGCTCAGCGCCGTCGCGTAGATCCGCTGCACGACGTGGTCGTGCAGGTCGCGGGCGATGCGCTCGCGGTCGGCCTGCACCTGCAGCCGCCGCTCGCGGCGCTGGCTGCGGGCCAGTTCGAGGGCCAGGGCGACCTGCGCGGCGAAGGAGGCCAGCGCGTCGAGGACCTCGGCGTCGAAGGGCTCCCGCTCGGCCGCGCGCAGGCACACGATCGTCCCGACGGCCGGGCCGAGCGGCACGACGAGCGCCGAGCGGGTGCCGGCGGTCAGCTCCACGGCCACCTCGGCGTGCCGGCCCAGCACCGGCTGCACGCGGACGTCGTCGAGCAGCTCGGCGGTGCCGGAGCGGTGCACCCGGCCGACGTGGGTGTCGGCCAGCGGCACCCGGACGCCCTCCAGGTCCCCGGACAGGGGACCGGCCACCGCGGCGATGGTCAGGGCGCCGGTGTCGTCCTCCCGCGGGACGAGCAGCGCGGCGCCGTCGGCGTCGCTGAGCGCGGCCACCCGGTGCACCAGCGCCGGCAGCACCTCGTCGAGCTCGTCGCCCGAGAGCAGGGCCGTGGACACCTCCGTCGCCGCCTGCACCCATGCGCGCCGCCGCTCGGCGGCCTCGGCGAGCCGGGCGTTCTCGATGGCCAGCCCGGCGACCTCCGCCAGCGCCTCGACCGCCTCCTCGTCGGCGGGGGTGAAGGAGCCTCCGGAGCGCTTCTCGGTCAGGTAGAGGTTGCCGAAGACCGCGTCGCGGACGCGGACCGGCACGCCCAGGAACGAGGTCATCGGCGGGTGCCCCTCGGGGAAGCCGACCGACGCCGGGTGCGTCCCCAGGTCGTCGAGCCGGAGGGGCACCGGCCGCTCCACCAGCAGGCCGAGGATGCCGGCGCCGGCCGGCGGGCGGCCGATGGCCACCTGCGTCTCGGCGTCGATGCCCACGATGACGAAACGGTCCACCCGCCGGCCGTCGGGCGAGAGCACCCCGAGGGCGCCGTAGGTGGCGTCGGCCCGCGCCACCGCCGCCTCGACGACGTCGCGCAGCGTCGCCTCCAGGCGGCCGCCCGCCGCGACGGCGCGGACGGCGCGGACGGCAGCGGCGAACGCGGGCTCACCGGCCCCGGCGTCCTCCGGGCCGGGCGGGGTCAGGGCCCGTCCCGAGGAGGCCGGGCGTGGGGCGGGAGCGCTCACGCGCCGGGGGCGAGGCGGCGGCCCGGGAAGCGCGGCGCCACCGGCCGCAGGAGGGTGCGGCCGGTGGCGCCGACGAGGACCAGGTCCCCGCCCCGGCACGCGTTGGCCAGCGTGTCCAGCAGCGGCCGCTCGACGGCGACGGTGCGGACGCGACCGGTCACGCCGGTCTCGGCGATGGCGCGGACCACCGACGCCTCGGCCTGGGCGAGCGCCGCGGTGCGGGCGGCCTCGGCCGACGGACGCCCGGTCAGCGGGTCCTCGGCGGGCACGTCGACGGCGGCGGCGGCCAGCACGGTGCCCTCCCGGCGGGCGGCCTCGCGCAGCGCCCACACGAGGGCGCGGTGGGCGGTCGCGGACCCGTCGACGTCCACCAGGAAGGACGGCCCGGGGCGGCGAGGCAGCAGGGGGACCAGCCTGATCGACTCGAGGGGTGGCTCGACGGGGGGTTCGGCGGCCATGACCGGATCATGACCCGGCACTCTCCGACCGGACAGGGCACAAGGGCCCAGATACCGGAACTCAGTCGCACGAAATCCTGGGGAGCGTCCCGGTGACCACGGTCGTCCCGTCCTCCTGGGGCGGGCTCGTGTCGGCCCGCAGGCCCGCCCGCGCCAGCAGCCCGGCGAGCACCGGCGCCTGGTCCGCGCCGACCTCCGCCAGCAGCACCCCGCCGGGCGCCAGCCAGCCCGGTGCGCCGGCGACGATCCGCCGGTGCACGTCCAGCCCGTCCCCGCCGCCGTCGAGGGCGCGGCGCGGCTCGTGCAGCCGTGCCTCGGGCGGCAGGAGGCCGATCGCCCCGGTGGGCACGTAGGGGGCGTTGGCGACCAGGACGTCGACCCGGCCGCGCAGCCGCGCCGGCAGGGCGTCGTAGAGGTCCCCGCCGTGCACGACCCCGCCGACCGGACCGAGGTTGCGGCGGGCCCACGGCAGCGCCGCGGGGTCGACGTCGGCGGCGTGCAGCTCGGCGAGGTCCACGGCGGTGGCCAGCGCCAGGCCGACGGCGCCGCTGCCGCAGCACAGGTCCACGGCGACCGGGCGGCGTGCGGGTACGGCCCGGGCCACCGCCACCGCCCGCGCGACGAGGGCGGCGGTGCGCTGCCGGGGCACGAAGACGCCCGGGCCGACGGCCACCCGCAGGCCGCAGAACCCGGCAGCGCCCACCACGTGCTCCAGGGGCTCGCCGGCGACGCGGCGGGCCGCGGTCGCCGCCAGCTCCGCGGGGGTGGTGGCGGCGTCGGCGAGCACGCGGGCCTCGTCCTCGGCGAACACGCAGCCTGCGGCGCGCAGCCGGGCGGCGAGCGCGTCGAGGACGGCTGGGGTCGGCTGCACGCGGTCCAGGCTGCCAGCGGGGTGGGCCGTCGCGACGGGGGCGGTCGCGACGGCCCGGTCCGGGGGCGGTGACTACCCCGCCAGCGCGGCCAGCGCCTGCTGGATGACCTCGGTGACCGCCTTGGGCTGGGTCACCATGATCACGTGCGAGCCCTCGGCCTCGGTGATGGTCGCCCCGGCCCGCTCGGCCATCCGGCGCACGACGTCGCTGCCGGCGGCCCGGTCGGAGGTCGGCACGATCGCCCACGAGGGCAGGCTGCGCCAGGCCGGGGTGCCGGTCCGCTCGGTGAAGCCGCGGGCGGAGATCGGCCGCTGGGTGGCCGCCATGACCCGCGCCTGCTGCTCGGAGACGTCGGCCGCGAAGGCGTCGTGGTACTGCTCGGGGTCGATGGCGAACTCGACCTCGGTCTGCCCGCCCTCGCCCGGGTACTGCCACTGGAGGAGCGCCGAGTTGAGGACGCTGTCCTTGGAGTCGGCCTCGATCTCCTGCAGGGCCTCGCCCTCGTCCGGGGCGAAGGCGGCCACGAAGACCAGGCCGACGACGTTGCCGGCCCGGAGCGCGGCGTTGGTGATGACGGCGCCCCCGTAGGAGTGGCCGACCGCCAGCACGGGCCCCGGTATCTGGCCGAGGGCGCTGGCGACGTACGCGGCGTCGTACTCGATCCCCCGGAGGGGGTTCGAGACGGCCTGGACGCGCACCCCGGCGGCGAGCAGGGCGCTCACCACGTCGTTCCAGCCGGCGCTGTCGGCGAAGGCGCCGTGGACGAGCGCGACGGTCGGGGCCTGGCCCGCGGCGGACGATGCCTCGGTCATGGTGGTCTCCATCCTCGATCGGGCGACGAGGACGAGCCTGGGGACCCGCAGGAGGGCCGGGCATCGGTCGTTCGACTCTCGACCGGCCCGGGACCGGGGGTGGGGCCGGGGACCCGGGGATCGGTGCCACGCGCACCGCGTCTCCCGGCGCCCGTGCCGGCTTGAGTCATCTGACTGTGCCGCCCGGTGTGTCGTCGCCGGGCGGCCACGGCCGTGCCGGCACGCAGGAGGGACCGGTGGAGGATGCCGCTCGCCGAAGACGCCGGCGGGGCGGTGAGAGCGGGTGACGAGAATCGAACTCGCACTGTCAGCTTGGGAAGCTGATGTTCTGCCATTGAACTACACCCGCGGTGGCCCAGGGCCGATCGTCAGAGTAGCAAGACCGGACCCCGTCCGGTCAGGACCCACCCCTCGGTGGGGTGTGGTCAGCGCTCGGGGCGGGGGCTGCGGATCGTGACCGTGGTGCCGGCCGGACCGGGGACGGCGGTGACGTCGGCGAAGGCGCTCATGAGCATCGAGCCGCGGCCGCGGTCCATGCTCGACGTCCGCTCCCGCCACTGGCCGGTGTCCCGCACCTCGAGCTCGACCGCGCCGTCGCGCACCGTCGCCCGGACCGTGACCACCGGCTCGGCCGGGTCCTGCGCGTGCTCGATGGCGTTGGTGGCCGCCTCGCAGGCTGCCAGCACGAGGTCGTAGGCGCGGTCCTCCGCCAGGCCGGCCTCGGCCAGCAGCGCCCTCAGCCGCCGCCGCAACGGCGGGATCGAGGAGGCGCTGGACGGAAAGCGCCAGGTCCGGGTCACCCCGTCCGCCTCGTCTCCCGCCTCGGCGGACGGGGCAGCGGGGACGTCCACCGGACCGGCCGGCTCACCGGCGCGCGGGCGCGGTGGGGGAGCGGCCGCGACCGGGCGGGCGCCGGTCACGACGGGGGGCGGCGGTCCGGCCTCCCGGCGTCCCCGCGCGCGCTCGAGCACCGACCGCAGCCGGCCGAGCAGCTCGGCGGACTCGAACGGCTTGGGCAGGTAGTCGTCGACGCCCGCGTCGAAGCCCTCGACCGCGGCCTCCTGGCCGGCCCGCGCGGTGAGCATGACCACCGGGACCGCCCGGGTCGCCGGCTCCGCACGCAGCGCCTTGAGCAGGGCGAAGCCGTCCAGCCCCGGCATCATCACGTCGGTCAGCACCACGTCGGGCCGGTCCGTGATCGCGTCGGCCAGCGCCTCCGCGCCGTCGGTCGCCGTCCGCACCACCCACGACGGCGACAGCAGCCGGGTCAGGTAGGCCCGCATGTCGGCGTTGTCGTCGACGACGAGGACGGTCCCCAGCGGCTGCGCCGGGACGGGGGTGCCGGCCTGCCAGCCCAGGTCGTCGTCCCACGGGGTGAGCGCGGCGGCCCGCACCGGGGCCGTGGTGGGCAGGGGCGGCGCGTCGGTGTCCGGCTCGCCGAAGGGCAACCGGACGGTGAACGTGCTGCCGACCCCGGGCCGGCTCGCCACCGCGACGGTGCCGCCGTGCAGCTCGACCAGCTCGCGCACCATGGCCAGGCCCAGGCCGGTGCCCTCGCGGCTGCGCGCCGGGGAGTCGGCGACCCGGTGGAACCGGTCGAACAGGTGCGGCAGCTCGTCCGCGGGGATGCCCACGCCGGTGTCGGAGACGCGCAGCACCACCTCGTCGTCCTCGGCGGTGAGCGCCACGGTGATGCCGCCGACGAAGGTGTACTTGACGGCGTTGGCCACGAGGTTGAGGACGACCTTCTCCCACATCCGGGGGTCGACCGCGGCGGGGCGGCCCAGCGGCGGGCAGTCCACGGTCAGCGTCAGCCCGGCCCGCTCGGCCGCGGCGCGCAGCACGCCGGCCAGCTCGGCGGTGTCGGCCGCGAGGTCGGTGGCGACCCGCACCGGCGCGGTGCGCCCGGCCTCGATGCTCACGAACTCCAGCAGGTCGTTGACCAGCCGCTGCAGGCGCTGGCCGTTGCGCAGGGCGAGGGTCAGCTGGTCGTGGACGGCGGACGGGAGCTCCGCGCCGGACTCGGCGAGGACGTCGGCGATCGGCCCCAGCAGCAGGGTCAGCGGCGTGCGCAGCTCGTGGCTGACGTTGGCGAAGAACGTCGTCTTGGCGCGGTCGAGCTCGGCCAGCGCCTCGGCCCGGGCGCGCTCGCTGGCGTAGGCCCGGGCGTCGGCGACGGCGCCGGCGAGCTGCCCGGCCAGCAGCTCGTGGAAGGTGCGGTACTCCGCGTCCAGCGCCCGGGCGGGGCTGACGCCGACCAGCAGCGCACCCACCGGCTCGCGGCCCGCCCCGGCGGTCAGCGGCAGCACGACGGCGTCGGTGACCGGGTCCCCGAACGGGCCGCCGGTGACGCCGAGACCCGCGACGGCGACGTCGTCGAGGTCCCCGGCGTGCCGGGTGGACGCGGGCACCCGGGCGGCGTCGACCCCGACCGTGGCCACCCGCCGCAGCTGCGTCCCGCCGTCCTCGGTGAGGTAGACCGCGGCGAAGGGCACGTCGAGCGGGTCGGTGGCCAGCGCCGCGCAGACCCGGACGGCGAGGTCGTGCTCGTCCTCGCGGCGGCCGGCCGCGGCGGACACCTCGTGGAGCAGCTGCTGCCGGCGCTCGGCGACCACCTGGCGGGTGACCTCGGTGCACACCGCGTGCATGCCGGCCACCTCGCCGTCGTCACCGAAGGCGGGGGCGTGGGAGACGGTGAAGTAGGTCTCCTCGCGGTACCCGGCCCGCTCCAGGAGCAGCAGCAGCTGCGGGATCCAGGACGCCTCACGGGTGGCCATGGCCCGCTCGACCGGCTCCTGCAGCGCGGCCCAGCCCTCGGCCAGGGTGACCCGCAGGTCCTCGCCGAGCGCGGCGGGGTGCTTGGCGCCGATGAGCGTGGCGTAGGCGTCGTTGTAGAACTGGGTGTACCGCGGACCCCAGGTGAGGATCATCGGGAACCGCGAGACCAGCACCGTGCGGATGGCGTAGCGCAGGCTCGCCGGCCAGGTGTCCACCGGCCCGACCGGCGTCGCCGCCCAGTCCAGCGCCGCCATGAGCCGGCCGTTCTCGCTGCCGCCGGCGAACACGTCCTCGACGGCGGGTGCCCCGGTGCCGTGGGTCCCGGTCCCCGCGGCGGGATCCGGGGTCACGCGCACCTCCCAGGACACGACGGCGCCGGCGGCGGAGGGGAGCTCCGCGGCGGCGCCAGGGCCTGGTGGCCGCACCGGCCACCGACTTCCTGCACCGTACATGCGGGAGCTGGGGGTCCGCCCGGGAGCGCCCGGACGGGGGACGGCCCCGTCGGCCCGGCTCAGCGCCGCATCTCCGCGAGGAACCCGGTGGCCTCCGAGCGCAGCTGCTCGGCCATCCGGGACAGCCCGGTGACGTCGGTGCCCGCGACGCCCAGGGACGCGGTGCCGTCGACCGCCGCGGCGATGCCGTCCACGAGGCCGTTCATCTCGCCCACCGTCGTCCCCACCGAGCCGATGACCGCCGTGACCTCGTCGCAGGCGGCGCGGATGGCCTCGACCTGCGCGGTCACCCGCTCGGTGGCCCGGGCGGTCTGGTCGGCGAGGTCCTTGACCTCCGAGGCCACGACGGCGAAGCCCGTGCCGGCCTCGCCCGCCCGGGCCGCCTCGATGGTGGCGTTGAGCGCCAGCAGCCGGGTCTGCGCGGCGACCGACTCGATGAGCGCGATGACCTGGCGGATCTCCGCGGAGGTGCGGGTCAGGGAGGTCAGCGTGGTGGAGGCGGCGCCGACCGCGTCCGACGCCGCCGACGACGCCGTCGTCAGGCCGGAAGCCGAGGCGCTCATCTCCGTCGCCGCCGTCGCCACCTGCTCGCTCATCGCGAGCACGACGGACTCGAACTCGTCGGCCAGCCGCAGCCGCGAGGTCTGGGCGTCGGTGACCCGGCCGGCGGTCGCGCGCATGGCGTCGCGGGCGGCGTTGATGTCGGTGGCCGCCTGGCGGTAGGCGCCGTGCAGGCCGGTGAGCAGCACCCTGCGGTGGTAGCGGCCCTCGGCGGCGGAGGTCAGCGCGGCACCGGACTCGCGGACGAAGGCGTCGCTGACGTCGAGCGCCCGGTTCACGCCGTGCTGCAGCGCGACCAGGTCGGGGACCGCCTCGGAGCCGGCGACGGGGACGGCGCGGGCCTCGAGGTCGCCGCGGGCGGCGGCCTCGCAGGTCTCGGTCAGCCCGCGGACGAAGGCGCGGTAGACCTCGAGCTCCTCGGCGTCGGAGCGGTTCCGGGAGCGGCCCACGTCAGTTCTCCTCCTGGCTGATGATCGCCCAGACCAGGTCCTCGTAGGACGCGGCCTGCTCGGCGACGAGCCGGTCGAGCAGCGCCGAGGACGCCGCGACGGCGGCCCGGGCGGTGGGGTGGCGCCGCTCCTCGGCCAGCAGGCTCCGGTAGAGCGGGCGGACCCGGTCCACCGCCCGGCGCGAGGGCCGGCGGCGGTTGGAGTGGTAGCCGACCACCGCGCCGTCGGGCCCGTAGGAGGGGGTGACGTGCGCGAGCACCCAGTAGTGCGCCCCGTCGGCGGCGAGGTTGACGACGTAGGCGAACAGCTCCTGCCGGGCGGCCAGGGTGTCCCACAGCAGCGTGAACACCGCTCGCGGCATCTCGGGGTGCCGGATGAGGTTGTGCGGCTGCCCGATCACCTCGTCGCGGGTGTAGGCCCCCACGCGGAGGAAGACGTCGTTGGCGTAGGTGATGACGCCGCGGGTGTCGGTCTTGGAGACGATGACCTCCTCGGGCGCGAAGAACCGCTCCTCACCGGTCGGCCGGACGGCGGGGCGGCCGGCGCGCGGTGTCCCGGTCCGGGGGTGGGTGTCCAGCACCGCGGTGTCCTCCTGGGTCGATCGGTCCTCTCCCGGGTATCGGCAGGGCCGGTCCGGGCGCGACCCGAGACCCGCAGGAGGGGACCAAGGTCCCGACCCGCCGCTGCGGCGGACCGCGGCGGTCCCCTCCCTAGACTCCGCGCCATGCTGCTGTCCGACCGCGACATCCGCGCCGCGATCGCCGAGGGGCGTCTCGGCATCGAGCCGCACGACGCGGGGCTGGTGCAGCCCTCGAGCATCGACGTCCGGCTCGACCGCTACTTCCGGGTGTTCAACAACGCCCGCTACACCCACATCGACCCCGCGCAGCAGCAGGACGACCTGACCACGCTGGTCGAGCCGGACGGCGACGAGCCGTTCGTGCTGCACCCGGGCGAGTTCGTGCTCGGCTCCACGCTCGAGGTGGTCTCGATCCCCGACGACCTGGCAGCGAGACTCGAGGGGAAGAGCTCGTTGGGCCGTCTGGGACTGCTCACGCACTCGACCGCGGGCTTCGTCGACCCGGGTTTCTCCGGCCACATCACGCTGGAGCTGTCCAACGTGGCCAACCTGCCGATCACCCTGTGGCCGGGCATGAAGATCGGTCAGCTGTGCCTGTTCCGGCTCACCACGGCGGCCGAGCACCCGTACGGCTCGGCGGTGTACGGCTCCCGCTACCAGGACCAGCGCGGCCCGACGCCGTCCCGGTCGTTCCGCAACTTCACCCGCGCGGCGACGCAGCGTCCGCAGGGCTGACCCCCGCCGGCGACCAGCCGGGCAGCTCGTCGTCGACGAAGCGGGCCCGGGTGGCCAGCAGGCCGGTGACGGTGAGCCCGACCGTGGCGACGGCGACCAGCGCGAACATGCCGGTGTAGCCGCCGGTGACGCCGCGCAGCACGCCGACGAGCAGCGGGCCGGTGCCGGCGAGGACGTAGCCCCAGCCCTGGGTGACCGTGGAGAGCGCGGCCACCGTCTCCGGCGTGCGGGCGCGCATGCCCAGCAGCGTGAGCACCATCGAGAAGGTGCCCATGCCGACGGCGAGCACGCTCATCCACAGCCACGGCGCGGTGCGCGGGGCCAGCCACAGGCCGGTCCAGCCGACGGCGTAGCAGGCCATGAAGCCCAGCAGGAGCGGCCGCTGCCACCGCTGGCGCACGGTGAGCGAGGGGACCACGGCGTTGATCGGGATGACGACGACCGAGTTGACGCCCAGCAGCAGGCCGGCGGTCGCCGCGCTGAGGCCGGAGTCGCGCAGGTACTGGGCCGACCAGCCCATGACCACGTAGGCCTGCATCGCCTGCAGGCCGAAGAAGGCGGCCAGGGTGAGCGCCAGCGGACTGCGCAGCAGCGGCGCCATCGGCACCGACCGGTGGGCGCTCCGGGAGGCGCCCGGCCGGTGCGGGGTGAGGAACCACGGCAGCGCGGCGAGCAGCGCGAGCACCGCCCAGATCCCCAGCGCCCAGCGCCAGCCGCCGGGCCCCACCGCGGCGGCGATCGGTGCGGTGCTCACCGCGGCGACCGCACCGCCGATGGCCATGCTCGCGCTGTAGGCGCCCACCAGCAGCCCGGTGCGCTCGGGGAACCAGCGCTTGACCAGGCCGGGCAGCAGCACGTTGCCCAGCGCGCCGCCGGCCATCGCCAGCGTCGTCCCCACGAGGAACAGCGGGAAGGAGTCGACGACGGCGCGCAGCACCAGCCCGGCGGCCATCGTGAGCAGTGCGCCGGCGAGCACGTGCGCGTCGCGGAACCGGGCGGCCAGCGGAGGACCGGCGAAGCCGATCGCCGCGAAGCAGACCACCGGCATCGTCGTCACCACGCCGGCCGCCGCGCTGGAGACCCCCAGGCCCCGCTCGAGCTCCTCCAGCACCGGCCCCACCGAGCTGACCGCCGTCCGCAGGTTCGCGGCGGTGAGCACGATGGCCACCGCGATCAGCAGCAGGCCGCGCCGGCGGTCGCTCGCGGTCGGCGCCGGGGCGGGTGCGGGGGCGGTGCGGGTCACCCGTCGATGGTGCGCCCCGCCCCGTTCCCACCCGCAAGCGGATGCACTGTGCAACCAGTCACGTGTCAGGCGCGCAGCCGGGTCCGCTCCACCGGCTCCAGGCGCGGCGCGACCTGGGGAACGCGCTGCCACAGGGACCGCTGCAGCGCCAGGGTGACCACCGCGGCCACGAGGATGCCGACCACGTTGATGCCCAGCTGGAGGGTGGCGCTGCCGAACTCGTCCCAGCCGCCGAGGGCCAGCGCGACGGCCATGTCCGCGGCGGCCGGCACGGTGGTCACCGAGATGAAGACGCCGACCAGGGCGCCGCTCTTGGCCGAGGTGAGCGACAGCACGCCGGCGATCCCGGCGAGCACCGCGACCACGGCCGACCAGTGGTCCGGCGCGGTGATGAAGCCGGTCTGCGGCCGGTCCATGGTCAGCACCCCGGTGCCGACCCAGCCCAGCCACCGGGCGACCAGGGTGGCGACGGCGGTCACCACGACGGCGACGGCGAACCCGGTGCCCAGCGCGCGCGCCGCGGCCCGCGCGACCCCGCGGCGGTGGTGCACCAGCGCGACGGCGAGGCCGGCCAGCGGTCCGAACTCGGGCCCGAGCACCATCGCGCCGATCAGCAGGATCGCCGAGTCGTTGACGATGGCCACGGCGCACAGCAGCGTCGAGATGGCCAGGAAGGACAGGTAGGCCACCGACAGCGAGGAGTCGGCGGCCGTCGTCCGCACCACCTGCTCCCACACGACGGCGTCCGAGCCGTCCCCGGGTGCGGCGTCCTCGGCCCGCTCGGCGGTCGCCGACACCGCGGTGTCCACGGCCTCGATCACGATCGCGCCGTCCCGGTCGACGTGCAGCTCGCGCAGCCCGGCCACCAGGGCGTCGGCGGACTCGCGGGCGACGTCGGCGAGCACCAGGTCTCCGAGCGGGCTGACCGAGGCGCCCGGGAGCACGGCCAGGTGGGCGGTCCCGGGACAGCGGTCGAACAGGTCGCGGACGTCGTCGGTCCGGTCGGGCGGCACGGTCACCCGCAGCTGCAGCAGCACGGCGCGTGTTCTACCGGAGGGAACGGCCCCGCAGACGGCGAACGCCACCGGCGAGGAGTGCCTCGCCGGTGGCGTCCGTCTCGTGGACGCGCTCGGTCTACTGGGCCGGGCGGTGTCCCGTGGCGGCCGAGCCGGTGCCCGCGACGTCGTCGTCGGCGGTGCCGACCTCGGCGCCGTGCTCGGTGCCCGGGGTGCCGGCCGGCGCCATCGAGCGGAGCAGGATCTGGCTGACGTCGAGGACCTCGACGTGCTCGGCGGCCTCGCCGTTCTGCTTCTTCGACGTGAGGGCGTCCGACAGCATCGTGATGCAGAACGGGCACGCGGTGGAGATGACGTCCGGGTCGAGGCCGAGGGCCTCCTCGGTGCGCTCCACGTTGATCCGCTTGCCGATCTTCTCCTCCATCCACATGCGCGCGCCGCCGGCGCCGCAGCAGAAGCCGCGGTCCTTGCAGCGGTGCATCTCCTGGGTGGAGAGGCCCTGCACGCTGTCGAGGATCTCCCGCGGCGGCGTGTAGACCTTGTTGTGCCGGCCGAGGAAGCACGGGTCGTGGTAGGTGACCTTGCGGTCGACCGGCCTCACCGGGGTGAGCCGGCCCTCCTCCACCAGCTGGCTGAGCAGCTGGGTGTGGTGCACGACCTCGTACTCGCCGCCGACCTGGGGGTACTCGCGGCCCAGCGAGTTGAAGCAGTGCGGGCAGGTGGTGACGATCTTGCGGGTGCCCGGGACGCGGCCCTCGAAGACGCCGTTGAGGGTCTCGACGTTCTCCTGGGCCATCATCTGGAAGACGAACTCGTTGCCCATGCGGCGGGCGGGGTCGCCCGAGCAGGTCTCGCCGGAGCCCAGGACGGCGAACTCGACGCCGGCGGTGTGCAGCAGCTCGGCGACGGCCTTGGTGACCTTCTTGGCGCGGTCGTCGATGGCGCCGGCGCAGCCGACCCAGAACAGGTACTCGACGTCGTAGGGCAGCGGGCCGTCGGCCATGCGGACCTCGAAGTCGACCTCCTTGATCCAGTCCTCGCGGGTGCTCGGGCTCACGCCCCAGGGGTTGCCGCGGTTCTCGAGGTTGCGCAGCATCACGCCGGCCTCGGACGGGAAGTTCGACTCGATGAGCACCTGGTAGCGGCGCATGTCGTCGATGTGGTCGACGTGCTCGATGTCGACCGGGCACTGCTCGACGCAGGCGCCGCAGTTCGTGCAGCTCCACAGGACGTCGGGGTCGATGACCCCGCCCTCCTCGAGGGTGCCGACGAGCGGGCGGTGCGCCTGCGCGTCGTTGGTGCCCTCGATGCGGGCGTAGCCCGACGCCCAGACCTGCTCGTCGCTGGGCTTGAGGACGTCGAAGTCCGGGGCGGTCTCGGCCGCGGTCTTCTCACCGAGCAGGTACGGGGCCTTGGCGTACAGGTGGTCCCGCAGGTCCATGATCACCATCTTGGGAGACAGCGGCTTGCCCGTGTTCCAGGCAGGGCACTGGCTCTGGCACCGCCCGCACTCGGTGCAGGTGGTGAAGTCGAGCATCCCCTTCCAGGTGAAGTCCTCGATCTTGCCGCGGCCGAAGACGTCGTCCTCGCCGGGGTCCTCGAAGTCGATCGGCTTGCCGTTCGAGGTCATCGGCTGCAGCGGGCCGAGCGCCACGCCGCCGTCGGCCTCCCGCTTGAAGTAGATGTTCGGGAAGGCGCTGAACCGGTGCCAGGCGACGCCCATGTTGAGCGTGCGGCTGATGACCACGAGCCACACCAGCGAGACGACGATCTTGACGAAGGCGACGACGCTGAGCAGGTCGGGGCTGTCGGGCAGGACGGTGGCCAGCAGGCCCGAGACCGGGTGCGACCAGGCCGGGGCGTCGGTGAGGTCCGAGGAGATCTTCAGCGCGCGGATCAGCAGGATGCAGACGCCGACGGTGAGGACGACGGCCTCGACGAAGTAGCCGCGGCCCTCGTTGGAGCCGGCGAAGCGGCTGGTGCGGCCCTGGCGGCGCGGGTGGTCCTTCTGGCGCCGGTAGATCAGGTAGAGGATGCCGATGATCGTGCCGGTGCCGATGAGGTCGGCGAAGAGGTTCCACAGGCTCCACTCGCCGATCAGCGGCAGGTGGAAGGCCGGGTTCCAGACCTCGCCGAAGGCCTCGACCAGCGTGAGGAACAGGCCGTAGAAGCCGACGAAGACGAACCAGTGGGCGGCGCCGATGGCCGACCACTTGAGCATCCGGGTGTGGCCGAGCGACTCGACGGCGAGCGTCTTGAGCCGCGTGCCGAGTGGCCCGTTGCGGGTGGAGTCCGGCTGGCCGGTGCGGATGATCCGCACCATCGCCCGCACCGCCCGGTAGGCCAGGACGACCGACACGATGAGGAACAGCACGCTGATCGTGCCCAGCACGACCTGCAGGGGGCCCGTCATGATTCCCTCTCCCCACGCCTCGCGGCGTCGGTTGGTCCCGTCCGCACGGACGGCGCGAGAGGGGTCTCGCCGCCGTCGTCGACCGGTCCGCGGACCGGCGGCGGATCCGCGCGGGCGCCTGTGCCCGCGCGACCAGCACGATAGCTGGCACGGGCAGAGGTTACCCGTCGGTAACCAGGGTGCCGCCCGCTGACCTGCGGTCCTCCCGTGGGGCGCGCCGCCCGCCGACCGGGCCGCTGAGCGGCCCGTTCACGTCCGCCACCAGCGGTGGGACGCCGTCGACCGACGTGCGGGGCGCGACGCGGCCGGGGTCGGGGTGACGGGGCTCACCTCGTGCGGGCGTCCGACCGTCCTCGTCCCGCGGTGCCCGACCTCGTCCCGCGGTGCCCGACCTCACCGGAAGTCCGTGCCGCCCTCGCCCCGGGGGGGGGGGGGGGGGGGGGGGGGGGGGGGGGGGGGGGGGGGGGGGGGGGGGGGGGGGGGGGGGGGGGGGGGGGGGGGGGGGGGGGGGGGGGGGGGGGGGGGGGGGGGGGGGGGGGGGGGG
>NZ_JBJGYY010000043.1:0-37682 GCF_054050235.1 Geodermatophilus sp. SYSU D00696
GCGCACCGGGGCTGCCGTGGGTGTGCGCGTGCCACAGCACCCGCCCGTCGGAGGCGTACACCACCAGGTTGCCGTCGGGCTGGGCCACCACCCGGTACTCCCCCGACGGCGAGCGCAGCGACTGCCCGGCCCCGAGTGCCTGGCCAGGGCGCAGGAGCGCCGTCCCTGCGCCCGACGGTTCGGGGTCTGTCGGGCCGGGTTCCACAGGGGTGTCGTCCGCTGGTGTCGTCACCGAGACGGTGGCACCGGACACGGAGGTGCTGACCACGCTGAGGGTGAACGTCCCGCCGAGGACCGTGCGACTGCCGGCCGGCAGCACCGTCTGCTCGTCCGCAGCCCAGTCCTCCTGCGCCGACGGTGTGCCGTCGAGGAGCAGGGACGTGTCGCTCCGGGGACCGGGTCCGTCGACGTGCACGAGCACCCCGGTGTCGAGGCCGTGACCGCTGGCAGGGGCGAGCCAGGCGTCCCGGCTCACGGCGGCGCGGTACTCGACCCAGTAGCGGGTGGACCACGAGGTCAGCGCGAGCACGCGGGTGCCGCTGCGGCTCCCCATCGGGGTCAGCGTGTAGGTGCCGCCGGTCCCGGTGGACGAGGTGGACACCCGTGCCGAGGCAGGCAGCACCCCCAGCCGCGCGGCGTGCGGGGCGTTGAGCGAGCCGACCTGGCCCCAGGAGATGCCCATGACGTCGTACCAGTCCCAGTACCCCACCGTCCGGCACGGGGCGGACTCCGGGGAGGCGTCGCACTGCACCGCTGACGCGTGGCCGAGGCCGAAGTTGTGCCCCAGCTCGTGCGCGATCACCGAGGTGGCGGTGTCCCGCACGTAGACCAGACCGCCGTCACCGGTGCCCGAGCCGATCGTCCCGAGGCCATAGGCGCAGGAGGGGGTGCCGGCAGGGACGTAGAGCAGCAGGTGCTCGCCGGGGTCGCCGGCCCAGCCGACGGCACCGGCCACCTCCTCCCACAGGGCCAGGGGATCGCGGCAGTCGGCCGTCGTGGTGGTCCAGTCGCGGCTGCGCGTCACCGAGACGGTGACCGCGCCGTCGGTCTGCTCGCGCCAGAAGTCCCGCACCGGCCCGTCCACCGCGGCGACGACGTCGGCCAGCGTGGTGCCGTCCCGCGGCGCTCCACCCGGCTGCACCATCACCACCGTCACCGCGTTGGTGTGCGGGGCGGTGGCCGCGGCGGGCTCGGCCGGGGCGACGACCTGGGCGTCGACGACGTCACGGGCGGGTGCCAGGCCCTGCTCCAGGGTCGCCTCGTCGCGGACCTCTCGGCCCACGGTGACCTCGACGGTCGCACCCGCCTCGATGTCGGCGACGTCCTCGGTGGGGACGCGGACGGAGCCGTCGTCCCCGGTGTCGATCCAGCTCAGCAGCGTGTCCCCGGCGTCCTCGGCCGGGGCGCCGGGCGTGTGGCCGGAGTGCTCGGGATCGGCGAAGGCCTGCACCAGCTCGCCGACGACGGTGTCCCCCGGAGCCGGCTCCTCCGCGGCGGCCGGGCCGGCCAGCAGCAGCGGTGCGGTGACGGCGGTGAGGACCGCGGCCGCCAGGGGCCGCGGGCGGGAGGCGAGGGGCACGGGGAACTCCAGGTCAGGGGCGTCGGTGAGCGGCGCTCGCCTCTGCATCGGCGCGTCCGCGCGGGAACTGGACCCCTCGGCGGAGGGAGTGCTCAGTCCCGCCGCGGGAGGACCCGGCGGCCGGCCAGCACCGCCCCGCCGAGGCACAGGACGCCGCCGGCGGCCAGCGCCGGGGTGGTCCAGGAGCGGCCGGCCGGCTGGGTGGCCGCGGCCTCGACCGGCGCCGCGGCGGCGGGAGCTGCCGGCGCGGGGACCTCGGCCGGCGCCGCGGCGGGCACCACCGGCGCCGGAGCCGGCTCGGCGCCGGCGGGTGCGGCCGCGGACCGGGCCGGGGCCGCCGTACCGCCCGCGGGCAGCTCCGTCGGCACCGGGGCGGCCGCCACCGGGGGCGCCGGAGCCGGGACCTCGGCCGCGCGCACCACGGTCACGGTGGCGCCGGCCGGGGTGACGGCGTCGACGGTGACGGTGAACCGCCCGCCGGCGACGGCGACCGGCACGCCCGGGACCAGCGCGGCCTGCAGGTCGGCGTCCCAGCCGGCCCCGGGCGACGGGCTGCCGTCGAGCAGCAGCGAGGTGTCGGGGAGCGCCCCGGACCGGTGCAGCAGCACGCCGCTGTCGAGCCGGTAGCGGTTGTCGCGGGCCAGCCAGTCGTCGCGGCCGACGGCGGTCCGGTACTCGAGCCAGTAGTCGGTGCCCGCCGGGTCGGTCAGGCGCAGCACGCGCGTGCCGGCGCCGCCGCCGAGCGGGGCCAGGGTCGCCGTGGTCGTGCCGGGGCCGGCGGTCTGCGTGGCGGCGGGGGGCAGCGCGCCGAGCCGGGCGGCCTGGGCGGCGGTGAGGCTGCCCAGGTGGTCCCAGGAGGCGCCCATGACGTCGTAGTAGTCGCGGTAGGCGGCGGTGCGGCAGTGGCCGGTCTCGACGGCGGTGTCGCACTGCAGGCCGCTGGAGTGGCCCAGGCCGAAGTTGTGGCCCAGCTCGTGGGCGATGAGCGAGGCGCTGTCGTCGCGGACGTAGAGCCGCCCGCCCGACGCGGTCCGGGTGCCCACCTGACCCAGGGCGTAGGAGCAGCCGGGCAGGTCCTCCGGCTGGCTGGTGACGTAGAGCAGCAGGTGCCGGCCCGGTCCGGCCTGGAAGCCGACGCGCGCGGCGGCCTCGTCCCACAGGGCGGTGGGGTCGCTGCAGCCGGCGGCGGTGCTGATCCAGTCGTGGGCGGCGGTGACGCCGACGGTGACCGCACCGCCGGTCTGCTCCAACCAGAAGCCGGCGACCTCGCCGTTGACCGTGTCCACGACGTCGGCCAGGGCGGTGCGGTCCGGCGTCCCGCCGGCCGGGGCGACCATGACCACGGTGACCTGGTTGGTCACCGAGCCGGCCGGCACGGTGGTCGCCGGCTGCGGGGCGCGGAGCACCTGGGTGTCGAGGACCTCGTGGGCCGGCTGGAAGCCGTCCTCCCCGGCCTCGTCGCCGGTGGTGCCGCCGACGGTGACCTCGACGGTCGAGCCGACCCCGATGCCGGCCACGGCGTCGGTCGGCACGCGCACCGAGGACCCGTCGGCCCCCTCGACGAAGGTCAGCGGCTCGGCGTGGGCCTCGTCCGCGTGCCGGCCCTCGAGCGGGGTCTCCGGCCAGGCCTGCACCAGCTCCCCGACGACCGTGGTGGCACCCGCGTCGTCGGCCTGCGCCGCCGTTCCCGGGCCGGCGCACAGCGCGACGACGGCACCGGCCAGGGCCAGCGACCGCGTCAGGACTCGGGAGGCGTGCATCCCTCCCGGCATCGGCGGCCCGGTGTCCCGTGCGCACCATCGGGACCCCGCCCGTTCCACCCGTCACAGGCGCCCCGTCACGGGCGCCCCGGGCGTCACGCCAGCGCGTCGGCCCCCATCAGCCTCCGGCCGGCCTCGGTGATCGAGCCCGACAGCGAGGGGTAGATCGCGAAGGTCTGCGCCAGGTCGCTGACGGTCAGCCCCTTGGTCACCGCGAGCGCGATCGGCAGGATCAGCTCGCTCGCGCCCGGCGCCACGACGACGCCGCCGACGACGACGCCGGTGGCCTTGCGGGCGAACAGCTTCACGAAGCCGGCGCGCAGGTCGCTCATCTTGGCCCGGGCGTTGGTCGCCAGCGGCAGCCGGACGACGTCGAGGTCGTGGCCCTCGGGCAGCGTCTTCTCCTGGACGCCGACGGTGGCGATCTCGGGGTGGGTGAAGACGTTGGCCGACACCGTCTTGAGCCGGATCGGCTGCACCGCCTCGCCGAGCGCGTGCCACATCGCGATCCGGCCCTGCATCGCCGCGACGCTGGCCAGCTGGAAGACGCCGGTGACGTCGCCGGCGGCGTAGATGCCCGGCACGTTGGTGCGCGAGACCCGGTCGACGACGACGTGGCCGGACTCGCTCAGCTCGACGCCGGTCGCCTCCAGGTTCAGCCCGACGGTGTTGGGCACCGTGCCCACGGTCATCAGCGCGTGGGAACCCTCGACGGTGCGGCCGTCGGTCAGCTCGACCAGCACGCCCTTCTCCGTACGGGTGACACTCGCCGCCCGGCCGCGCTCGGCGATCCGGCCGCCGCGGGCCTGGAACACCTCGGCGATGACGTCGGCGGCGTCGGCGTCCTCGCCCGGCAGCACCTGGTCGCGGGAGGAGACGAGGGTGACCGGCACACCGGCCTCCAGGTAACCCGAGGCGAACTCCGCGCCGGTGACGCCGGAGCCGACGACGACGAGGTGCTCGGGCAGCTCCTCGAGGTCGTAGAGCTGGCGCCAGTCGAGGATGCGCTCGCCGTCGGGCTCGCTGCCGGGCAGCACGCGGGGGTCGGCGCCGGTGGCGACGAGGACGACGTCGCACTCGAGGGTGCCGGTGACGGCGTCGTCGCGGTCGAGGACCTCGACGCGGTGCTCGACCAGACCGCGGGCGGTGTCGGCCAGCCGGGCCTGCCCGGCGAGGACCTCGACGCCCTCGGCCACGAGCCGGGCGTGGATGTCGGCCGACTGGGCCACGGCCAGCCCCTTGACCCGGGCGTTGACGGTGGGGAGGTCCAGGCCGACGGTGGCCAGGTCGGTGCCGCGCATGCCGAGGACCGAGGAGTCGCGGACCGAGGTCACCGTGCCGGCGGCGGCGATGAGGGTCTTCGACGGCACGCAGTCGGTGAGCACGCTGGCCCCGCCGAGGCCGTCGCGTTCCACGACGGTGACCTGCGCGCCGAGCGAAGCGGCCACCAGCGCGGCCTCGTAGCCGGCCGGGCCGCCGCCGATGATGACGATGCGGGTCATGGGGTCTCCTGCGTCGCGGAACGGGGTGCGCTCCCATCGTCCCAGGCCGGGCACACGGTGTCGGCAGGCTCACGGGTCGCGCGGGCCACACCGGCCGTAGGCTCCCCGGCGATGGGTCTCTACGCCGCGTACGGGTCCAACATGGACCCCGCCCAGATGCTCCGCCGCTGCCCGTCCTCCCCGCACGTGGGCACCGGCTGGATCCGCGGCTGGCGGCTGACCTTCGGCGCCGAGGAGCTGGGCTGGGAGGGCGCCCTGGCCACCCTCGTCCCGGCCGACGACCCCGACGCGCCCGGCGTCTTCGTCGCGCTCTACGACCTCACGTCGGCCGACGAGCGCGAGCTCGACGCCTGGGAGGGCGCCGACCGCGGCCTGTACCGCAAGCTCAACCTGCGGGTGCACACCCTCGGCGGCGACGTCGTCGCCTACGTCTACGCCCTCGACGCCTTCGAGGGCGGCCTGCCCTCGGCCCGGCACCTGGGCGCGATCGCCGACGCCGCCGAGGCCGCCGGCGCCCCGGACGACTACCTCGCGGACCTGCGCGCCCGCGACTGCCGCTCCACCGGCCCCTGACCGCCTCGATGGTCCCGTGATCATGGCGCCGTGACCACGTCCGGACCCCCCGGATCGGTCACGGCGCCATGATCGTGCGGCGGGACGCCCCGACGAGGTGACGCCGGGCCATCGCGACCATCCGCTCGTGCTGCCGGTAGACATCGACCGCGGTGAAGTGCAGCAGGCGCCACCCCCGCTCGGTGAGCCAGTTGTGCCGGTCGCGGTCCGCCGCGAGCTGCGACCGCGTCATGTGGGCCTCCAGCCCGTCGAACTCCGCACCGACCAGGTGGTCCTCCCAGCCGAGGTCGAGGCGGTGCCGGCGTCCTCCGTCACGCACCTCCACCTGCACGCGCGGGACCGGCAGGCCGGCGACGAGGAAGCGCCAGCGCATGCGCGACTCCATCGGTGACTCCGCGCCGCCGTCGGCCAGGGGCACCAGCCCCCGGAGCCGGACGACACCGCGCAGACCCCACTGCCGGGCACAGGCCACACCCAGCTCGTCCCGCGTGCACCACCCCGACCGCAGCGCGCTGTCCAACGTGGCGAGCGCGTCGACAGGAGCGCCCAGCCGGACCACGTCGCAGGCGGTCCGTGCCGGAGGGGTACACCAGACGCCACGCCGCCGGACCGCGTCGTCCGTCCCCAGCGACGACGGGTGGACCTGCAGGCCGCGCAGCCGCCGGTTGTCCAGGTCCGGCGGGCCGAGGAAGTGCAGCTGGCGGGCAGGCGGCGGGACGTCGGCGTGGACGTCGAAGCCCCACAGCTGCGCCGCCGTCGAGTGGCAGGCCACGAGGTCACCGCCCAGCCACAGCGACGCGGCACGCACCACCGCCGCAGCCGGGTCCTCGACGCCGCCGTCGACGTAGACGCCCGGCCACGGCGTTGCCCGCCACGTCCCTTGACGCAGCAGCCGGCGCACCTCGGCAGGCGTGGCGACCGTCAGGGCCTGGTCCCTCGTGAGGACACCACCCTGACCGTCGATGGTCCTGAGCAGTCCGGATCGCACCCGACCGACCCTGGCGCGACCCGCCTCCGCGGCCGCCGCACGACGTGAGCCCGTGGACAGTCGCCGACCTGGGGATACGCCCGATCATGGCGCGGTGACCACTCCGGAGGCCCCGGACGCGGTCACGGCGCCATGATCACGGCGAAGAGGCGCCGGTCCGGCCGAGGAAGGTCTCCAGCAGCTGCCGCGCGGCCAGCGCCGGGGTGAGCTCCCCGGCCAGCACCGCCTCCTCCAGTCCGGGCGCCGACGCCCGGACGGCGGGGTGCGACCGCAGCCGGTGCTCCAGGCCGTCGCGCACCAGCTGCCAGGTCCAGCGCACCTGCTGGGCGCGGCGCCGCTCGTCGAAGGCGCCCGACGCCCGTGCCCCGTCCTGGTGCTCGACCAGCTTCCCCCACACCTCGGCCAGGCCCTCGCCGGTCAGCCCGGCGCAGGTGAGCACCGGGACCGTCCACTGCTCGTCGTGCCCGCGCAGCATCCGGATCGCGCCGGCCAGCTCGCGGGCGGCCTTGCGCGCGTCGGCGGCGGCCGGCCCGTCGGCCTTGTTGACGGCGATGACGTCGGCGATCTCGAGGATGCCGCGCTTGATGCCCTGCAGCTGGTCGCCGGTGCGGGCGAGGGTGAGGAACAGGAAGGAGTCGACCATCTCCGCGACGGTGACCTCGGACTGCCCGACGCCGACGGTCTCGACCAGCACGACGTCGTGGCCCGCGGCCTCGACGACGACCATCGACTCGCGCGTCGCCTGCGCCACCCCGCCCAGCGTGCCCGCGGTCGGGGCCGGCCGGATGAACGCCCGCGGGTCGACCGCCAGCCGCGCCATGCGGGTCTTGTCGCCGAGGATCGACCCGCCCGAGCGCGCCGACGACGGGTCGACGGCGAGCACCGCGACCCGGTGACCGGCCGCGGTCAGGTCCACCCCGAGCTGGTCGATGAAGGTCGACTTGCCCACGCCGGGCACCCCGCTGATGCCCACCCGTCGCGCTCCCCCGGCGTGCGGCAGCAGCTCGACCAGCAGCTCCTGCGCGCGCTCGCGGTGGTCGGCGCGGCGCGACTCGACCAGGGTGATCGCGCGCGCCAGCGCCCGGCGGTCCCCGCCGAGCACCCCCTCGACGAGCGCCGGGACGTCGGGAGCGGGCATCAGTGCCCGAGTCGCTGCGACAGCGTCCGCAGCAGCTCCTGCGCCGCGTCGGCGATGACCGTGCCGGGCGGGAACACCGCGGCCGCGCCCATCTCCCGCAGCCGCGGGACGTCGTCGGGCGGGATGACCCCACCGACCACGACCAGCACGTCGTCGGCCCCGAGGTCGGCGAGCGCCTGCTTCAGCGCCGGCACCAGCGTCAGGTGGCCCGCGGCCAGCGAGGAGACGCCGACGACGTGCACGTCGGCCTCGACCGCCTGCCGGGCGACCTCCTCCGGCGTCTGGAACAGCGGGCCGACGTCGACGTCGAAGCCGAGGTCGGCGAACGCGGTGGCGATCACCTTCTGCCCGCGGTCGTGGCCGTCCTGGCCCATCTTGGCGACCAGGATCCGGGGACGGCGACCCTCGGCCTCCTCGAAGGCCGCGGTCAGCCGGCGGGTCTCCTCGAGCGGCCCGGAGCGGCCGGCCTCGTCGCGGTACACACCGGAGATGGTGCGCACCTGGCCGGCGTGCCGCCCGTAGACCTCCTCCAGCGCGCCGGAGATCTCCCCGACCGTCGCCTTCGCCCGCGCGGCGTCGACGGCCAGCGTGAGCAGGTTGGCGTCGAGCTCGCGGCCCCGGCGCCCCTCGGTCGCGGCCCGGGCGGCGTCGGTGAGCCGGCGCAGCGCGTCCCGGACGGCGGCGTCGTCGCGCGAGGCCCGCAGCTGCTCGAGCTTGGCCTTCTGCTGGGCGAGGACGTCGGCGTTGTCGACGCGCAGCACCTCGATCGCCTCGTCGGCCTCGACCCGGTACCTGTTGACGCCGATCACCGGCTGGCGGCCGGAGTCGATGCGCGCCTGGGTGCGGGCGGCGGCCTCCTCGATGCGCAGCTTGGGGATGCCGTCGTCGATGGCCTGCGCCATGCCGCCGTGCTCGGCGACCTCCTCGATGTGCGCCCAGGCGCGGCGGGCCAGGTCGTAGGTGAGCTTCTCGACGTACGCCGACCCGCCCCACGGGTCGATCACCCGCGTCGTCCCCGACTCCTGCTGCAGCAGCAGCTGGGTGTTGCGGGCGATCCGCGCCGAGAAGTCGCTGGGCAGCGCCAGCGCCTCGTCGAGGGCGTTGGTGTGCAGCGACTGGGTGTGCCCCTGGGTGGCGGCCATGGCCTCCAGGCAGGTGCGGACGACGTTGTTGTAGACGTCCTGCGCGGTCAGCGACCAGCCCGAGGTCTGCGAGTGGGTGCGCAGCGACAGCGACTTGTCCTGCCGGGCACCGGCCTCCCGCATCAGCCGGGCCCACAGCAGCCGGGCCGCGCGGAGCTTGGCGACCTCCATGAAGAAGTTCATGCCGATCGCCCAGAAGAAGCTCAGCCGCGGCGCGAACGCGTCGACGTCGAGCCCGGCGTCGGTGCCCGCCTTCACGTACTCCACGCCGTCGGCCAGCGTGTACGCCAGCTCCAGGTCGGCGGTCGCCCCGGCCTCCTGCATGTGGTAGCCGGAGATGGAGATCGAGTTGAACCGCGGCATCTCCTGCGAGGTGAAGGCGAAGATGTCGCTGACGATCTGCATCGAGGGCCGGGGCGGGTAGATGTAGGTGTTGCGGACCATGAACTCCTTGAGGATGTCGTTCTGGATGGTCCCGGCCAGCTCCTTCGGGGCGACGCCCTGCTCCTCGGCGGCGAGCACGTAGAGCGCCAGCACCGGCAGCACCGCGCCGTTCATCGTCATCGACACCGTCATCCGGTCCAGCGGGATGCCGTCGAACAGCTGCCGCATGTCCAGGATCGAGTCCACGGCCACGCCCGCCATGCCGACGTCACCGACCACCCGCGGGTGGTCGGAGTCGTAGCCGCGGTGGGTGGCCAGGTCGAAGGCGATCGACAGGCCCTTCTGGCCGGCGGCGAGGTTGCGCCGGTAGAACGCGTTCGACTCCGCCGCGGTGGAGAAGCCCGCGTACTGGCGGACGGTCCACGGCTGGGTCGTGTACATCGTCGGGTAGGGCCCGCGCAGGAAGGGCGGCAGGCCGGGGTAGGTCCGCAGGAAGTCCAGCCCGGCCAGGTCGGCCGGGGTGGCCAGCGGCGGGACGGCGATGCCCTCGGGGGTCTCCCAGGTCGCCTCGCCGACGCCGCGCCCGGTCGCCTCCTCGAACGCCTTCGCCCAGTCGTCGGCGCCGGCGCCCGCCGCCGGGCGGCCCAGCTCGACGGAACCGAAGTCGGGGATCCCGCTCATGCCCGCTCCTCAGAGCCATTTGCGCGATGAAGGCCCAGCTGCTCGTGGACCGTCCGGAGCACCGCCAGCGCGTCGCACCCGGCGTACACGTACCCGTCGACGCCGTCCACCCCGAGCGACGGCTTGCCGGCCAGCCACACGGAGCTCGCGCCGGCGGCCCGCAGGTCCGCGGCCAGCCCGGCGGCCGACTCCGCGTAGTCGGCGTCGGTGCCGCAGATGCAGGCCACCGTCGTCCCGGCGCCGGCGAGGCCGGAGGCCCCGTCGCCAGCAGGTGTCGCCACGCCTCCGGCCTGGAACAGGTTGCCCGCGAAGGTGGCCCGGGCGGTGTGCCGCGCGACCGACCCGATCGTGGCGAGGTAGACCCGCGGCCGCTCCGCGGCGGCGTCAGCGCGGTCGCGCAGCTCCTCGTACTCCTGGGCGGCGCGCACGCGCGGCAGCCCGCCGGTGGGGCGGAGTTCGGCGGCCGGCTGCCGATCGGGCAGCTCCTCGGTCGGGTTCGGGAACTCGCTGACACCGGTGATCGCGTCGGCGCGCGTGGCCAGCCGCTTCGCGCGGGCGTCCCAGGCGGCAGCCAGCCGGTCGCGGACCAGCCCCGACGACAGCGCCGCGGCCAGCCCGCCGGCCCGCTCGATCTCGGTGAACCAGGCCCACGCCGCCCGGGCGAGGTCCTCGGTGAGCGACTCGACGTACCAGGAGCCGCCGGCCGGGTCGAGCACGCGGGCCAGGTGCCCCTCGTCCACCAGCAGGCTCTGGGTGTTGCGCGCGATCCGCCGGGAGAAGGCGTCGGGCAGGCCGAGCGCGGCGTCGAACGGCTGCACGGTCACGACGTCGGCCCCACCCACGCCGGCGGCGAAGCAGGCCACCGTGGTGCGCAGCATGTTCACCCAGGGGTCGCGCCGCGTCGTCATCACCGACGACGTCACCGCGTGCTGGCGCTGGGCGCGGGCCCGGGGCGAGGCGCCACTGACCTCGCCGACGCGGTCCCACAGCCGGCGGGCGGCGCGCAGGCCGGCGATGGTCGTGAACTGGTCGGCGGACGCGGCGTAGCGGAACTCCAGCTGCGCGAACGCCTCGTCCACCGCCAGGCCGCCGTCGGTCAGCGCCCGCAGGTAGGCCACCCCGGCGGCCAGCGAGCAGCCGAGCTCCTCGACGGCGGTGGCCCCCGCATCGTGGAAGACGGTGCCGTCGACGACGACGGTGCGCCAGCCCGACGGCGCCCGGCGGGCGAGACCGGCCAGCCCGGAGAGGTCCTGCTCCTCGCCGGAGGCGGCGTGCACGCCGAGCGGGTCGAGGCCCAGCGAGCCGCCGGGTGCGAGGTCGGTGCGACCGTCGACGTGGGCGAGCAGCGCCTCCGCGGCAGCCGGGCCACCGGAGACGGCGACCGGCGCGAGGTCGAGGTAGACGTCGGCGAGCACCTCGGGCAGCGCCGCCACCGGCACGGCGCCCTCGCCGAGGACCAGCCACAGCGAGGTGACGCCGTTCTCCAGGTCGGCCGCGACCGCCTCCTTCGTGAGGGCGATGTCGGGGTGCGCGTGCCGCTGCCGCACGTCCCAGCCGGCCGGTGTGCCGCGGTCGGGGTCGGCGCCGGCACGGGCGCCGCGGACGAAGGGCGGCAGTCCCGGCACGCCGACGGCGGCAGGCAGGTCGCCGGCGTCGTCGGCGTCGTAGAGCGGCGCGACGGTCACCCCGGTGGCCACGGTGCGCCGCAGGGCGTCCTCGACCGGGTCGGGCAGCTCCTCGCGGCCGGCCTTGCGCAGGACGCCGGCCACCAGCTCGCGCCACCGGTCGCGGTCGACGGCCGGGAAGCCGCCGGCGAGGGACAGCTCGTCGGGGACGGCGTGCTCGGCGGGGACCTCGTCCTCGCCGGGTGTCGCGGTCTGCTGGCTGTTCATCGTCGAACCCCCGGCGTCGGCTCCTCGTCGGGACCGTTCTACCGGCGCTCGCCGGGCCGTGGACGCGCGGGGTGGGTGGCGGTCGGCGCGCCGGCCGCGTGCCCCGTCGTGCCGGCGTCGGCGGTCAGGGCGTGCAGCGCGGTGCGGACCAGCAGCCGCACGCCCACCCCGATGGCGCGCTCGTCGACGTCGAAGGTGCCGCGGTGCAGGTCGAGCGGGGCACTGCCGCCGTTCGTGCCCAGCCGGGCCAGCGCGATGGGCAGGACGTCGGCGAACCAGCCGAAGTCCTCCCCGCCCATGCTCTGCGGGGACTGCCGGACGTTCTCCGCGCCGACGGTCTGGATGGCCGCGGCGCGCAGCAGCGCCACCGCGCGCGGGTCGTTGACCACCGGCGGCACGCCGGGCACGTACTCGACGTCGACGCGCGCCCCGGTGGGGGCGACGACCTGCTCGACCAGCCGGCGCAGCAGCGCCTCGGCGTCCTTCCACTGCTCGCGGTCGAGCACCCGCACGGTGCCGCGCAGGGTGCCGCGCTGCGGGATGGCGTTGGGCGCGACGCCGGCGTTGACCGCGCCCCAGACGAGCGAGAAGCCGGCCCGCGGGTCGACCTGCCGGGAGAGCAGCCCGGGCAGGTCGGTGATGAGCCGGCCGAGGGCGTCGACGAGGTCGACGGTCAGCTGCGGGCGCGCGGTGTGCCCGCCGGGCCCGGTCAGCGTGACGTCGACCCGGTCGCAGGCGGCGGTGATCGAGCCGGTGCGCAGGCCCACGGTGCCCACCGGGATGGCCGGGTCGCAGTGCAGCGCGAAGGCCCGCGACGCGCCGTCGAGGACACCGGCGGCCACCACGTGGGTCGCCCCGCCGGGGACGGTCTCCTCGGCCGGCTGGAACACGCAGCGCACCCGGCCGGGCAGGGAGTCGAGCGCGGCCAGCGCCAGCGCCGCGCCGAGCACCACGGTGGTGTGCACGTCGTGGCCGCAGGCGTGGCACATGCCCTCGCGGGTGGAGGCGTAGGGGACGTCCTTGAGGTCGGCCAGCGGCAGCGCGTCGATGTCGGCGCGGAGCACGACCGTGGGGTCGCCCGAGCCGACCTCGACCACCAGCCCGGTGCCGCTGGGCAGCCGCCGCGGCGAGAGGCCCACCTCGACCAGCCGCTTCTCGAGGTAGGCGGTCGTCTCCACCTCGGCGAAGGCGAGCTCCGGGTGCGCGTGCAGGTGCCGGCGCACGCCCACCAGGGAGTCGAACCGGTCGGCCACCCACGTGTCGAGTCCGGCGGCCAGCTCCTCGGGGTCGCGGGTCATGCGGCGTGCCCGCCGGCGCACGCCGACGGACCCGGCACGGGACCGTCCGGGCCGCTGGCGGGGCCGGCGGCGGGCAGGCCGTCCCGGAGCTCGGTGAGCAGCGCGTCGACGACGGCGCGCAGGTCGCCGCCGGAGGCCTGCGCCGCCGCCCGCTGCCGCTGGTAGGAGGCGCCGACGGCGAGCACCCGTTCCACGCCGGCCAGCTCCGCCTCGCAGCCCAGCCGGCGCGCGGTGGGCGCGAGGTCCTCGGCGAGGTCGAGCAACGCCTGCCGCACCGGCCGCACCGTGCCCTTCTCGTCGACGATGACGTCGGCGTCGAGGCCGTAGCGGGCCGCGCGCCACTTGTTCTCCCGCAGCACCCACTCCGGCGGGGTGGGGAGGGTGTAGCCGCGGTCGAGCTGGCCGTCGAGCTGCTCGACCAGGCACTGCGACAGCGCCGCGACCACGCCGACCTCCTCGAGGGTCGGCAGCCCGTCGCAGATGCGCAGCTCCACCGTGCCGAAGCCCGGGTGCGGGCGGATGTCCCACCAGACCTCGCGCACGCTCTCGATGGCCCCGGTGGTGATCAGCGTCTCCATGTAGGTCTCGAACCCGGGCCAGTCCGGCAGCTGCATGGGCAGCCCCGCCGTCGGCATGCCCTCGAAGACCTTGCTGCGCGCCGAGGCCAGGCCGGTGTCGCAGCCGACCCAGAACGGCGAGGACGCCGACAGCGCCAGGAAGTGCGGCACGTACTGAGTCAGCGCGTTCACGATCGGCATCGCCTTGTCCGGCGAGCGGACGCCGACGTGCACGTGGACGCCGAAGATCTGCAGCCGCCGCGCCAACCACTGCATGCGCTCCACCAGCTGCAGGTAGCGCTCCTTGGGCGAGATCAGCTGGGTCTGCCAGTCGGTGAACGGGTGGGTGCCCGCGCACAGCAGGCCCAGCCCGCGCCGGTCGGCGGCGGCGGCGACCTCGGCCACCGTGGCGGCGAGGTCGGCGGTGGCCTCCTCGACCGTCGTGCACACGCCGGTGATGACCTCGACGGTGGACTGCAGCAGCTCGTGCTTGGCCTTGGGGTGCTCGTGCTCGCCCTCGGGGCAGATCTCCTCGAGCACCTCGATCGCGCCGGCGGTCAGCTCCCGGCTGTCGCGGTCGACCAGCTGCAGCTCCCACTCCACGCCGAGACTGGAGCGCTCCGAGGAGGAGAACGGGATCTGCACGCCGGTGAGTGTAGGGAGGTTCACGGCCGTCGGCCGGGCCACCGCAACCGGACCGCAACCGCTGCCGACCGCTTCCGCAACCGCCTCCCGCTGCCCTGGTCACATCGCCGGGACCCGCCCGGCGCCGCCGCCCGGAGGTACCCGTCATGTCCAGCCGCCGCCCGACCCGCACCCGCGTCCTCACCGGTGCCGCCGCCGTCGCCACCGTCCTCCTCGCCGGTCTGACCGGCTCGGCGGCGCTGGCCGACCCGCCCGCCCTCGACGACCGGACGCCCTCCTGCAGCGAGCTCCTCGGCCAGGTCGACGACTGGCCCGGCACCGGCCCCGACGGTCAGCAGCTGTACTCCGACGCCTTCGAGCAGCACCTGCTGTCCCAGCCGGCCTGCGCCACCCCGTCGGCCTGAGCCCGGGCCGTCGGGTCCACGACGCCGACCGCGGACCCTCCCGGCCCCGCCGTCCCGTCGACGGCGGGGCCGGAGCCCGTCCGGAGCTCCGCCCCACCGTCCCCGGGCGGCGGACGGTGGGGCGGCCCGGCGCCTCAGCCGAGATCCGTGCAGGTGGGCGCCCACTCCCGGTCGGGCAGGTACCGGTCCCACTCCGCCGCGGTGAGGTCCCGTCCGACCACGGCGCAGGCCCGGTCGAGCCACGCCGACGGGTCGAGCGGGTACCGCCGCCCCGGACGCTCCCCGCCGAGCGCCACGAGCTCGTCACCGGCACCGGGGACCAGGTGGGCGAACCCCTCCCCCGGCTCGGTGGAGGCCGGTAGAGGGCGTGCCCGGACCAGCTGGCGGGCCGTGTCGAAGAGGGACACGCGGCCGTCGGCACCCGCGGTCACGGCCGTGCGGTCGTCCGGCAGCCACTCGACCTGCAGGACCGCGTCGTCGTGCACGTCCACCGGGTCGCCGGACCACTCCCAGGAGCCGGTGTCCAGCACGTGGACGAGCCCCAGCTCGCCCCCAGCGGCGAGCCGGCGCCCGTCCGGCGAGAACGACAGGTCGTAGAGCCTGTCGTCCTCGGCCAGCGGCAGGATCCGGTCGATCTCGAGGGTCCGGGCGTCCAGCACCACCAGCTCGGCCGCCCCGGCATGCGCCACGGCCAGCCGGCTGCCGTCCGGGCTCGCCTCGATCGACTGCGGCGCCCCGATCTCCAGCCGGTCCAGGCGCTGCCAGCTGCCGACCTCGACGACGACCAGGCCACCGTCGAGGTTCGACCCGAGGCGTCCCTCGGCGCACAGCAGCAGGCGAGAGCCGTCGGGTGTCCAGCCGGCGCACCAGACGGGCTCAGCCGTCAGCGGCTCGCCCTGCAGGTCCGTGTCGCCCGTGGGCTCGAGCGCGATCCGGGTGAGCTCATCCCGGGTCCGCGTGTCCAGGACCGTCGTCGCCAGTCCTGACGTGACCGCGACCGTGCGCCCGTCCGGGCTGACCGCGACCGAGGAGCCGTGGGACGCCCCCTCCAGGGTGTCCCCCACCACGACCTGGTCGACCACCTCCCCGGTGGCCGGGTCGAGGAAGGCGGCGGCGACGCTGCGCGTGTCCGGCCGCGGGGCGAGGCGGTCGATCGGGTCCTCACCCACCCCCGGGTCGGCGCCCACCGCCCGGGTCGGCGCCACCAGGAGCCCCTCGGGCTCGACCAGTTGAGGCCGGTTGGAGACGTAGCGGTCGGGCAGCGGCGGGTATGTCCCGCCGAGGCCCCCGTCGGCGGCCATGTCCCACTCGACGACCGTGTCGTCCACCGACGCGGTGAACAGGCGGCTGCCCGTGCCGTCCACGAAGGCCTCGACGACGTCCGCGTCATGTCCCGGCAGCGACTCGCGCCGGGTCCAGCGCCCGGTCGCCGGGTCGACGTCCCACACCACCACGGCCGCGCCGTCTCCGACCGTGGCGGCCCAGCGGCCGTCCGGGGAGACGGCGACGTCGCGCACCGTCTGCTGGTGACCGGTGAGCAGCTGCACGGGGCGGCCGGTCCGGTCGTAGAGCGTCACCGCGCCGTCGTCCCAGAGCTGTGCGGCACCGGAGGCCAGCGCGCGGAAGGCCGTGGTCCGCGCGTCGCGCGACTGCCACTGCACGGGTACCCCACTCGCGTCGGCGAGGCCGACGAGGCTCGCCAGCGGCTCGTCCATCGCCCACAGCACCGCGGCCGCGGGGTGGTCGCCGGCGACGTGGCCGAGCACCTGGTCCGGTGGGATCGGCAGGGAACCCCCTGGCCGGGACTCCAGGCGGGTACCGGTCCCGGGGTCGAGCACGGTCACCGCCCACTCGGCCGCAGGAGCCTCCCCGCCGCCGGCGTCCGCCACGACGAGCAGCTGCACCTGCCGCCCGTCCGCCGTGAAGGACCCCGCCACGGGGGTGCCACCGACCTCGTCCCCGCTCAGCAGCAGCCGGTCGGCGCCGGCCACGTCGGCGCGGCGGACCCACGGGCCCACCTCCGTGGCCCCGAAGCCCACGATGACGTCGTCGACCGGTGAGGCGGCGGCCGCCCGCCAGCCGCCCCACTCCTCCAGCCCCTCGACGGCCCGAGGTAGCGACGTCGGCCCCACCTCCCAGGTCACCAGCTCGCTACCGACCCCCAGGAACAGCGACCGCCCGCCGCCGGCGAGGACCCCGCCACGGACGCGCCCGGGGACCGGGACGGCGCGGACCGCCCGCTGGTGCGCCAGCACGGCGGTCAGGAGGGCGTCCTGGGTCTCCGGGGTGTCGGCGAGCCGCTCGGCCTGGGCGGCCAGGAGGAGGGAGACGTCCAGCCGCCCGGCCGTCGTCGACAGGGCGGCCAGCCGGTTGGCGTCGGCGACCAGGGACGCCCGCTGGGCGTCCCTCTGGGCGCGTACCGCGACCACCGCGACGAGGAGGACGGCGACCAGCACCGCCGCGAGCCCCACGGCCAGCGAGCGGGTCCGCCGCCGGGCCGCCGCCTCGCGGTCGGCGCGGCGGTGCGCCGCCTCGAGTTCCGCGTCGGCCGCGGCGCGGGAGGCGTCGATGAAGGCCCGCTCGACCGGGGTGGGCTCGTCGCCGGCGCCGGCCGCCCAGTCCAGCGCGGCGGTCAGCCGGGCGCCGCGGTACAGCTCGTCGTCCGGGCGCCCGGCGCGGTCCCAGTCGCGGGCGGCCGGGGTCAGGTGCCGGCGCACCGCCCGCCCGGCGGCGTCCTCCTCCAGCCAGCGGGCCAGCCGCGGCCAGGCGGTCAGCAGCGCCTCGTGGGTGACCTCGAGGCGGTCGGCGTCGACCGACAGCAGCCGCCGGGCGAGGAACTCCTCCACGACGGCGCGCCGCGCCCCGTCGGTCCCCAGGTCCGCGGTCGGCAGCGGCCGGCGGACCAGCGCGCCGGCGTCGTCGACGTCGGCCAGTCGGACGAACAGCCGGCGGGCGAGCTCGCGGCCCGGCTCGTCGAGCGCGGCGTACGCGACCTCCGCGGAGCGGGCCAGCGCTCCCGCGACCCCGCCGGCGGACACGTAGCCGGCCAGGGTCAGCAGGTCGCCGCGGCGCCGCTCCCAGGTGGCGACCAGCGCCGCCGACAGCAGCGGCAACGCCCCGGGCCGGCCCAGCCCGTCGGCCACCACGGCGTCCACCAGGTCGTCCTCCGCCCGCAGTCCCACCGCCGCCGCCGGGTCCCGGACCACCGCCCGCAGCTCGGGGTCGCTCATGGGCGGCACGAGGACGAGGGCCGCGCCGAGGCGGTCGACGAACCCGGGGTGCTCGGCCAGCCGGCCGACGGCGTCACCGCGGACGACGACCACGCAGCGGGCCACGGCGCCGTCGTCGAGCAGGGCCAGCACGGTGTCGAGGAACGCCGTCCGCTCGGCCGGGTCCACCCCCGGGGCCCACAGCTCCTCGAACTGGTCGCAGACGAGCAGCACCGGACGCGGCGGCGGGTCCTCCGCGGTCAGGTCGGCGAGCGCGTCCACCGGACGGCGGCCGGGCAGCAGCACCAGCGGCTGCCAGCCGGCGCTGTGGGGCAGCGCGCCGGCGGCCAGGGCGGGGACCAGGCCGGCCCGGACCACCGAGGACTTCCCCGCGCCGCTGGGCCCGGACACGGCGAGCAGCGGCGCGTCGACCAGCCGGGCGACCAGCGTGGCGACCAGGCGCTCCCGTCCGGCGAACAACGACGCGTCCTCGGCCCGGTAGGCCCGCAGCCCCATGTACGGGCAGGCGCCCGACGCCGGTGCCGGCGGTGGGACGGGGGCCGGTGCAGGGACCGGGTCGAGGGCCGGGTCCTGGGCGAGGACGGCGGCCTCCACCGCGCGCAGCGCCGGCCCGGGGTCCGCCCCGAGCTCCTCGGCGAGCACCGCCCGCGCCCGGCGGGCGGCGCCCAGGGCGTCGGCCTGCCGGCCCGCGCGGTACAGGGCGAGGACCAGCAGCCGCCACCACTCCTCGTGCAGCGGCTGCTCGGCGACCATCCGCTCCAGCTCGGGGACGAGCGCGGCGGCCTCCCCCAGCGCCAGCCGGGCCTCGGCGAGGGCGGTCAGCACCCCGTCGCGGAGCTCGGTGAGGCGGCGCCGCTCGGCCTGCGCGAAGGCCGCGTCCGGCCAGTCGGCGTACGGGTCGCCCCGCCACAGGTCCCGGGCCGCGCACAGCAGCTCCGCCGCCGCGGCCGGGTCCCCCGCGGCGAGGGCGGCGCGGCCGCGGGCGGCGAGATCGGCCAGTGCCAGCGCGTCGAGGTCGGCCCGCTCGACGGCCAGCGCGTACCCGGGCCCGCGGCGGACGACGTGCCGGCCGGTGGAGCCCCGGGGGCGGTCCGGCTCGAGGGCGCTGCGCAGCCGCACGAGGTGGGCCTGCAGCGACTTGCGGGCGGAGGCGGGCGGGTCGCCGTCCCAGAGCTCCTCGGCGATGCGGTCGGTGGACACCACCCCGGGCGCACCGGCGGCGAGGACGGCGAGCAGCAGCCGCTCCTTGGCGCCGGGCACCGGCACCGGCACCGGGGCACCGTCCTCCCCCCGGACCTCCAACGGTCCGAGAACCGCGATCCGCACCCGGGAAACGGTAGGAACCGCCCCCGCCCGGCGGCGGGTCCGCGGCACCGCCGGTGGGCCCCGCGCGCGCCGCCGTCCCGCTGTACCCGGTCGGCGCCGGTACGTGAGGACAGCCGGTCCAGCCGGCGGGTACGGCCTCCGCGGTCCGGCGCAGCGGCACGGCCGGCTTCAGCCGCCGTCGGTGCAGGTGGGTGTGTAGGGACGCCCCGGCAGGTACCGCTCCCACTCGGCGCGGGTGAGGTCACGGTCCACGATCGCGCACGCGGCGCGCACCCAGGCCGACGGAGTCATCGGGTAGCGCATGGCCCACTCGTTGTCGCTGAGGACGACCAGCTCGTCGATCGGATCGGGCACCATGAAGGTCGACGCCTGCAGGTTCCCGGCCCCCGCCGGCAGTTCGTTCCGGACGACCCCACGTTCGAGGTCGAACACCGTGAACGTCCAGGCGGCGATCACGGCGGTGCGACCGTCGGGCAGCAGCTCCACCTGCATCGGCGGTCCGAACGCGTCGAGTGTCGTGGCCTGGGCCTCCCACGTGGTGGTGTCCACCACGTTGAGATCCCCGCCCTCACTGGCGACGAGGAGCGACCCGCCGTCCGGCGACCAGGCGAAGTCCCGGGCCCGGATCGGGTTCTCGACGCCGACGGCGGACTGCACCTGCAGCGTTGCCGTGTCCCGGATCTCCAGCACGGTGCCCCACCCGCCGCCCACGGCCAGGCTGCGGCCGTCCGGGCTGACCTCGAGCGCCTCTGGTACGACGTCCGTCGCCGCCTCGTCGGAGATCTCCCAGCTCCGGGTGTCGACGGCGAGCACGGCTCCACCCGCGGCCGACACGACCGGGTCACCGCTCTGTACCCCGACGAAGAGCCGCGAGCCGTCAGCCGCCCACGCCACGGCGCCCACCACTCCCACCGGGAGCGGCCGGCCGTCGGGACCGGGATAGCCGGCTGGGGGCACCTCGAACGTCGTGACGGAGTCGCGGGATCGTGCGTCGAGGACGGTGACGGCCAGGCCGGAACTGACCGCGATCAGGCTGCGGTCGGGGCTGACCGCGACGGACGCTCCGGACCACGCGTCCTCCAGTGTGTTCCCGACCGGGACCTCGTCGACGACCTCCCCGGTCCGTGGGTCGATGAACGTCGCGACGACCTCGGCGGTGCCGGGGCCGGAGTACGGCCAGTCACCCCGGACGGCGCTCCCGAACGGGCGGGTCGGGAGGACGACGAGTTCTCCCGGCTGCACGACGGCCGGCTCATCGGTGATCCACCGGTCGTCCAGCCCCGGGCGGGGTACGCCGAAGCCACCGGTGGGCGACACGTCCCAGACCGTCAGCATGCCGTCGCTCGAGAGGGTGTACATCCGGTCGCCCGACGGATCGATCATCGCCGTCCCCACGATGCCGCCGGCACCGGTCAGTGCCTCCTTCTCCGACCACCGCCCCGTCGCGGCATCGATGTCCCACAGCACCACCGACCCCTCCGCGCCGGTCGTGACGCCCCACGTGCCATCCGGGGCCACGTCCAGGTCGTTCATCTGGCCGGGCGCCGCGTCGAACTGCTGCCGGATCCGGCCGTTCCCGTCGTACAGCCGCACGCCGCCGTCGCTGCCGAGGAGGGCCGCCCCCGTGGGGAGTGCGCGGACCTCGAAGTAGATCGCCGGATCGTCCGTCGGGGCCTCGAGTCGGGCCTGCCGACCGGTGTCCAGCTCGACGAAGACGGCCGTCCGGCTCGGCGGGTCGACCAGCACGGCGGTGCTGCCGTCGGCCGCCATGAGCGCCGCCACGTCGGGCAGCGCGCCGGGCGCGACTCCCTGTACGCCCGTCTCCCGCCGGCCCCCGTCGACGAGGTCGACCTCGACCAGCCGCCACGTCGTCCGCGGCCCGTCGCCGGCCCCGGCGACGAGCAGCCGAGCACGGAGGCCGTCGGGCAGCACCACCGCGCCGATCGGCTCCCCGCCCACCTCCGAGCCGCTGAGTATCTCGCGGACGCCTCCGTCGGCGTCGACCGCGCGCACCCACGGCCCCGACTCGCCGGTACCGGCGGTCAGCAGCAGCGGGTCAGTCGGCGATGCGGCGGTGGCGCGCCAGCCCTCCCAGCCCTCCTCCACGTCCGCGATGAGGCGCGGCGGGTCCGGCGAGTCGACCGACCAGCTGTAGATCTGACCGCCGATGATCTCGTGACCGATGAAGATGGTCTGGCCGCCGTCGGCCAGGGAGCCGAGCGGCCCGCCGCCGTTGAGGTTCTCCGCGCGGACCACCCGTCGGCGCTCGACGAGCGTGCCCAGCAGGGTGCCCCGCGTCTCCGGCGTGTCCCGCAGCCGGAACCCCTGGACCGCCAGCAGGTAGGTCAGGTCCAGCGACTCCGCGGTGCCGGACAGCGCTGCGAGGCGGTTCGCGTCGGCGACGACGGAGGTCTCCTCGGCCACCGCCGTCGCGCGGTCGGCCGCCTGCTCGGAGCGCACGGCCAGCACGGCCGTCACGAGCGCGACGACGAGCACGCCCGCCAGCCCAACGGCCAGCCACCGCAGCCGCCGTCGGCCACGGGCTTCGGTCACGGCACGCTGCTGCGCGGCCCGCAGCTCCGCATCCGCCCGCGCCTTCGACGCCTCCAGGAACTCACGTTCCCCAGCGGTCAGCTCGTCCCCCGTCCCGGCCCAGTCGAGGGCCGCACCCAACCGGGCGCCGCGGTACAGCTCGTCATCGGGGCGGCCGCGGCGCTGCCACTCCTGGGCGGCGGGCGTCAGGTGCCCGCGGACGGCGCGACCCGCGGCGTCGTCGTCCAGCCACCGGGCCAGGCGGGGCCACCCGGTCAGCAGCGCCTCGTGCACGACGTCGAGGCGCTCGCCGTCGAGCGACAGCAGCCGCCGCGCCACGAAGGCGTCGATCACCCTGCGGCGAGCGGCACCGGTGTCGCCGTCCAGGTCGAGTTCCGCCAGCGGAACCGGTCGGCGGACGAGCGCTCCGCCCTCGTCGGTGTCGGCCAGCCGGACCAGCAGCCGCCGGGCGACCTGCTGCTCCTCCTCGTCGAGCGCCGCCCATGCCTCCTCGGCCGACCGGATCAGGGACGCCGTGACCCCGCCCGCCTCCAGGTAGCCGGCGAGGGTGAGCCGATCCCCCCGGCGGCGCTCCCAGGTGCCGACCAGGGCGGTCGACAGCAGCGGCAGGGCGCCCGGCCGGCCGAGGACGTCGACGACGACCGCGTCGACGAGCTCCTCCTCGACGGTCAGGCCGACCGCGGCGGCGGGCTCGCGGACGACGTCGCGCAGCTCCGCCTCGGTGAGCGGGGGGACGAGGACCAGCGCGGCGCCGATGCGGTCGGCGAAGGCGGCGTGCTCGGCGAGCCGCCCGACGTGGTCACCGCGGACCGCGGCCACGCACCGGACGACGACCCCGTCGTCGATCAGCCCCAGCACGGTGTCGAGGAAGGCGGCCCGCTCCCCCGGGTGGACGCCGGGCGCCCAGAGCTCCTCCAGCTGGTCGCAGACCAGTACCACCGGCGCATCCGGGCGGGCGTCGCCGGGCAGTGCGGCCAGGGCGTCCACCGGGGAGCTCCCGGGGGTGAGCACGACGGGGGTCCAGGCCGCGCTCCCCGGCAGGGCCCCCCTGGCCAGGCCGGGCAGCAGGCCGGCCCGGACGAGCGACGACTTCCCGACGCCGCTCGAGCCCGACACGACCACCAGAGGTGTGTCGACCAGCCGCGCCACCAGTGTGGTCACCGTCCGGTCGCGGCCGTGGAAGAGGTCCGCGTCGACGGCCTGGTAGGGGGCCAGCCCCTTGAAGGGGCACGTCGCCGCCGCCGGTCGCGGCGGCCGCACGGGCGAGCGTCCGTCCACCGGTGCGAGGGCGTCAGAGGCGTCGAGAGCCGGGTCCTGGGCGAGGACGGCCGCCTCGAGAGCGCGCAGCTGCGGCCCCGGGTCGGCGCCGAGCTCCTCCGCCAGTACCCGCCGGGCGCGCTGCAGCGCGGCCAGCGCATCGCCCTGCCGTCCCGAGCGGTAGAGCGCGAGCACGAGGAGACGCCACCAGTCCTCGCGCAGCGGGTCCTCCGTGACGAGGGCCTCCAGGTCGCCGACGACCTCGGCCTGCCCCCCCAGCGCCAGCCGCACCTCGAGCAGTGCGGTGCGGGCACCGGCCCGCAGTTCGGCCAGCCGCCGCCGTTCGGCCGCGGCGAACCCCGCGTCCGGCCAGTCCTCGAAGGGCTCGCCCCGCCACAGACCGAGGGCGGCGGTCAGCACCTCCTCCGCCCCCGCGGCGTCGCCGGTGACCAGCCGCGCCCGGCCCCGGGACACCAGCTCGCCGACGCCCAGCGCGTCGAGTTCGTCGGCGGTCACGGCCAGGGAGTAGCCGGCGCCTCGGCGCACCACGTAGCGCCCGGGCGACCCGCGCGGCCGCTGCGGTTCCAGGGCGCGGCGCAGCCGCACGAGGTGGACCTGCAACGACTTGCGGGCGCTCGGCGGGCGGTCGCCGTCCCAGAGGTGCTCGACGAGCCGGTCGACGCTGACAGCACCCGGTGCCTCCGCCGCGAGCAGCGCCAGGAGCAACCGTTCCTTGGCGCCCGGCACCGTCACCGGGCCGCCGGTGTCGCTGCGGACCTCCAGCGGTCCGAGGACCGCGATGCGCATGGCGCAGAAGCTAGCGCCGCCGGACGCACGTGGACAGCCGCGCCCGCGCGGATCGCACGGGTCGCTGCAGCCGGACCGCAGCCGTTCCGCACCCGGTCCGCAGGCGGGCGGCGCTGCGCTCGCCGCGTCGCCGGGACCAGCCCGGCACCGTGGTCCCCGGAGGAACCGGACATGTTCACCCGCCGCCCGATCCGCAGCCGCGCCCTGGCCCGCGCCGTCCCCCGACGCCGCCTCGCCGCCCTCGCCGTCCTCACCCCGCTCGTCACCGGCGGGGTGCTCACCGCCGCCGGTCCCGCCGGTGCCGTCCCCTTCGAGGGGAACCCCGACACCACTCGGTGCGAGCGCCTCGTGTCCCGGTCCGAGCTGACCGGGGAGCCGACCGCCCTCCCCGCTGACCGGCCGTTCGGGGCCGTCCCGCTCGTCGCCGTCCTGGTGCCGCTGTCCGAGTGCTGACGCCCGGCCCCGGCCCCGCCGTCCCCGGACGGCGGGGCCGGGGCTCGTCCGGAGCCCCGCCCCACCGTCCTCGGGCGGCGGGCGGTGGGGCGGCCGGTCAGACGGTGGCGAGCTCGGGCGCCTCGGTGGCGGGCCGGCCGAGCAGTGCGGCGGCCGGTGCCCGCTCCAGCACGGCGGCCAGCGCGCGGCGGCCGTAGAGGTCCGGGTGCACCCGCACGCAGCACAGGTCGCGGCTGACCACGGTCACGCCCCGGCCGTCGTCGGTCGGCACCAGCGCCTCGACCCGGGACCACGGCAGGCCGTGCACGTCGCCGTCGGCGTCGCGGTGGGCCAGACCCTCGCCGGAGACGACCAGCGCCACCCGGGCGGCGGGGTCGAACAGGCGCCGGTGCAGCGGCGGGCGGAACAGGGTGCCCTCGGGCAGCGCCGGGAGGGTGCCGCACAGCGGCCGGCGGACCACGCCGGCCGGTCCGTCCCAGGGGACGGTGTCGGGCACGGCGAGGACGGCGGTCGGCTCGGCGCGGCGCAGCGCGGCGGTGACGTCGGCGGGGGTCACCGCACGCCAGGCCGCCAGCGCCTCCGCCGGCGGGCGGAAGGGCAGCCCGGTCGCCGCGCAGTAGGCGGCGTCGGCGAGCTCGGCGCCGACGGCGTCCTCCTCGTCGAGCTCGGCCTCCAGGCCCGCGACCGCGTGCGCCACCTCCTGCGGCGTCGGGCCGGCGGCGCACAGCTCGCCGAAGGTGCGCCACACCAGGTCGGCGACCTCGGCGTCGCGGCCGGAGCGGGCGTCGACGACCAGCGCCACCTCCCTCCGGTCGGCGGCGAGGTCGAGGGCGAGGGAGTCGACGGCGTAGGACAGCCCGCGGTCGTGCCGGGCCCGGTCGCGCAGCCGCTCGCCGGCCACCTGCACCCCGACGGCGAGCGCGGCGTCGGCCGGCCGGTCGGTGGCCAGCAGCAGGCCGACGCCTGGGACGTCGGTGCGGGTCCACACCGGCCCGTCCTGCGGGCGCGGCACCGGCAGCCGGCGCACCGGGCGCGGCCCGGCCGGCAGCGGCAGGCGCAGCCCGTCGGGGAGCGCACCGTGGCACCACAGCGCGGCGTTGCCGCGGACGAACCAGCGGGCCGCGTGCGCACGCACGGTCTCCTCGGTCAGGTGTTCCGGACCCGGCCCGGCCGACACCGTCAGCCCCGGGCCGGTGAGGCCGTAGCGGGCCGCCCACAGCGCGCTGACCGTGGAGGACGCCGAGCCGCAGCCCTCGGCCTGCAGCACCCCGGCCTCGGCGGCCATCCGCTCGGTGGGCAGGTCGGCCAGCACTCGGCAGACCCCCTCGAGGAAGGCGCGCACCGCCTCGGGCCGCCCGGTGGCGAAGAACGCGGTGCTGTCGACGTCGGTGACGGCGTTGCAGCGCAGGTGCGTGCGCGGCAGCGCGGCCATCGCCAGGTGCTCGACGAGGTGGGTGACCTCGATCGTCGCGAACGTCTCGTCGCGCAGGCCGACGCCGAAGACCAGCGCCGCGGTGGTGCGCTCCCGCCCGCCCGCGGTGAACACCGGGACGCCGTCGATGACCGTTCGCTGCACCGGCCCATGGTCGGGGCCCGGCGCCGCGCCGTCCCCGGCCGACACGCGGCCGGGGACGGCTGGGACGGGTGGGTCAGCGGGTCAGGCCGAACACCGAGATCGTGCCGTCGTCCTCGTTGCTGGCCAGGAACAGCCCCCGGCCCGGGACGGCGAGCAGCCCCTCCGGGGCGTCCCCGGTGGGCAGCACCTGCAGCAGCACCGGCCGCCGCTCGTCGCGGAGGTCGTACACCAGGACGGCGTCGCCGCGCTCGGAGCCGACGAACGCGTGGGTGGTGCCGCGCACGCGGGCCACCTCGGCGCCCTCGAACTCCGCGCCCTTGTCGTCACTGCGGCCGTCGGGGTACAGACCGGCGTCGGCCAGCGCCTGCTCGGCCGAGCCGCCGGAGGAGAACAGCACCTCGCCGGCGGTCGAGAAGACCGTCCAGCCCCGGCCGCCGCTGGGCTCTGCGGCGAGGTCGCCCTCGTCGGCGGTGAGCAGGTTCCCGTCCGGGGTCCACTGGACGGCGTCGGGCTCGCGGGGCGCGGAGAGCTCGTCGTCGAAGGCGACCGCGCCGTCGTCCTCGACGTCGGCGCCGGTCCGGGTGACGCGGCCGGCGGTGAACGAGCCGACCACCGTGCGGCTGCGCAGGTCGACCAGCGCGACGGCGTTGTTCTCCTGCAGGGTCACCGCGGCGACGTTCCGCCGGTCCACGTCGACGTACTCGGGCTCGGGGTCCCCGGGGAACGCGAGGCCGGGCAGGCCGGCCAGCTCGACCCGGTCGACCGTCCAGTCGGCGGGCGGTCCCTGCAGCTCGACGACGGCGAGGAACCCGCCCGGCGCCTGGGGCAGCCCACCCTCGACGCCGTCCACGACCAGCTCCTCGTCGCGCTGGTTCTCGATCGCGATCGCGGCGAACCGGCCGTCGGGGCTCAGCGCGATCGAGTCCGGCTGCCCGCCGAGGTCCACCTCCTCGACGACCGCGAGGGACCGGAGGTCGACGACCACCAGCCGGCCCGACGGTCCGGTGAGGTCGTCGGTGCGGTCGACGACGGCGAGGGCGTACCGGCCGTCCCGGGTGACGGTGACCGACGTCGGCTCCCCGCCGACGTCGACGGCACCGGCCTGCCGCGGCTGCTCGGGCCGGCTCAGGTCGACCACGCCGACCTCGCCGGCCGCCGAGTCGGTGTAGAGCACGGTGCGGCCGTCAGGGGTGACGGCGAGGATCTCGGCGACCTCGCCGGCGACGTCGAACGTGGCCAGCTCGGCGAACGACGGCACGGCGCGGCCGGGCGCGGCGGCGGCCGGCGTGGCGGCGACGGTGGTGCCGGCGGCGAGGGCGAGCACCGCCGCGGGGACGGCGCGGCGGAGGAGGCGGAGGGACGAGCGCGTCACGGAGGGTCCTCGGGGTCCGGGGTCGGGTCGCGCCGACCCTCGCGGCCGGCGGTGACGGGCGGGTGACCGCCGGGCGAACGCCGGTCGTGCCGCCGGTGACCGGCTCGGCTCCCGGTGGCCGCGCTGCCCGGCCGGAGCGTGCGACGTCCCCTGCGGGCTGGGTTAGCGTCGCCGGGTGAGCGACAGCCTCCCCGCACCCGATCCCGCGGCCCTGGCCGCGACCGCCGCGACCGCCCTCACCGACGCCGTCGGCGGCGACCACGACGTCGCCGTCGTCATGGGCTCGGGGTGGGCGCCCGCGGCCGACGCCTTCGGCGAGCCGCTCCGCTCGGTCCGCATCGGCGACCTGCCCGGCTTCGCCGCCCCGACGGCGGTCGGCCACGGCGGCGAGGTGCGCTCGGTGCGCGCCGGGGACCGGAAGGCGCTGCTCTTCCTCGGCCGCACCCACCTCTACGAGGGCCGCGGCGTCGACCCGGTCGTGCACGGTGTGCGCACCGCCGCTGCCGCCGGGGTGCGCACCGTCGTCCTCACCAACGCCGCGGGCGGCCTCGACCCGCAGCACCGGGTCGGGCAGGCCGTGCTCATCAGCGACCACCTCAACCTCACCGCCCGCTCCCCGCTGGTCGGCGCGACCTTCGTCGACCTCACCGACCTCTACTCCGCCCGGCTGCGGTCCCTGGCCCGCGAGCTCGACCGGGAGCTGACCGAGGGCGTCTACGCCGCGCTGCCCGGCCCGCACTACGAGACGCCGGCGGAGATCCGGATGCTGCGCACGCTGGGTGCCGACCTCGTCGGCATGTCTACCGCGCTCGAGGCGATCGCCGCCCGCGCCGCCGGCATGGAGGTGCTGGGCCTGTCGATGGTCACCAACGCGGCCGCCGGCGTCACCGGCGAGAAACTCGACCACCAGGAGGTGCTCGCCGCGGGCAGGGCGGCGGCGGGACGGCTGGGGAAGACGCTCGTCGAGTTCACCGGCCGGCTGCCGTGACCGTGTCCGACGGCATGCTCGACCGCCTGCTCGACGACGCCCGTGCCTGGGCCGCCGCCGACCCCCACCCCGGCGACCGCGCCGAGATCGAGGCCCTGGTCGCGGCCGGGGACACCGCCGAGCTCGAGCGCCGCTTCGCCGGGCCGCTGACCTTCGGCACCGCCGGACTGCGCGGCCCGCTGCGGGCCGGGCCGGCCGGGATGAACGCCGCCGTCGTCACCCGGGCGGCCGCCGGGCTCGGCGCGTGGCTGACCGACGCCGGTTCCGGCCGGGGCGGGGTGGTGGTCGGCTTCGACGCCCGGTACCGCTCCGACGAGTTCGCCCGGATCACCGCCGCGGTGCTGGCCGCCGCCGGGTTCGAGGTCCGGGTGCTGCCGCGGCCGCTGCCCACGCCGGTGCTGTCCTCCGCGGTGCGGTCGCTGGGCTGCGTGGCCGGCGTGATGGTGACCGCCAGCCACAACCCGCCGCAGGACAACGGGTACAAGGTCTACCTCGCCGACGGCGCCCAGCTGGTGCCGCCGGCCGACCGGGAGATCGAGGCCGCGATCGCCGCCGTCGGCCCGGCGTGCGAGGTGCCGCAGTCCGACGAGTGGGTGACCCTCGGTGACGACGTCGAGACCGGCTACGTGGCCGCCGTCGTCGCGGCGCTCGAGCCCGACCGGGTGCCGGCCGCCGACCGCGCGGCGGTCACCGTGGCCTACACCGCCATGCACGGCGTGGGCGCGGCGACGACCCGGGCGGTGTTCACCGCGGCCGGGTTCGCCCCGCCGGAGAGCGTGCCCGAGCAGGACGGCCCCGACCCGGCGTTCCCGACGGTCACCTTCCCCAACCCGGAGGAGCCCGGCGCGGTCGACCTGCTGCTCGCGCTGGCCGCCCGCACCGGCGCCGACGTCGCCATCGCCGAGGACCCCGACGCCGACCGCTGCTCGGTGGTCTGCGAGGGCCGGCAGCTCACCGGCGACGAGGTCGGCGCGCTGCTGGCCGACTGGCTGCTGCGCCGCGGCGTGCGCGGCACCTACGCGGCCTCGCTGGTCAGCGGCTCGCTGCTGCACGCGCTGGCGCAGGCGCACGGGGTCCGGTTCGCCGAGACGCCGACCGGGTTCAAGTGGATCATCCGCGCCGGCACCGACCGCGACCCGCTGGTGTTCGGCTACGAGGAGGCGCTGGGCTACGCGGTCACCCCCGACGTCGCCCGCGACAAGGACGGCATCTCCGCCGCGCTCGCGGTCGCGCTGCTGACCGCGGAGCTCAAGGCGAGCGGGCGCACGCTGGTCGACCGGCTCGACGAGCTGGCGGTCGAGCACGGGCTGTTCGCCACCGGCCAGCTCTCGGTGCGGGTCGAGGACCTCTCGCTGATCTCCGGTGCGATGACCCGGCTGCGCGCCGACCCGCCGCGCCGGCTGCTCGGCCGCGAGGTCACCGCGGCCGACCTGCTGGACGAGGACCCGCCGGTCGACGCCGTCCGGCTGCTCGGCGACGGTGTCCGGGTGGTCGTGCGGCCCAGCGGCACCGAGCCGAAGCTCAAGGCCTACCTGGAGACCGTCGTCCCGGTGCACGAGGACGCCGGGGTGATCGCCGCGCGCGGCCGGGGCGAGGACGAGCTCGACCAGCTGCGCGGCGAGATGGCGCACGCGCTGGGGCTGTAGCGGTGGACGTCGGCGCGCTGGTCTTCGACGTGTTCGGCACGGTCGTCGACTGGCGCGCCGGCGTGGCCCGCGAGGCGGCGCGGCTGCTCGGGCCGTCGGTCGACGCGCCTGCCCTCGCCGACGCCTGGCGGGCGCGCTACCAGCCGTCGCTGCAGCGGGTGCGCGGCGGGGAGCGGCCCTTCGCCCCGCTCGACGAGCTGCACCGCGAGTCGCTGCCCGCGGCGCTGGCGGCGGTCGGGGTCGACGGCGTGCCCGACGACGTCGCCGACGAGCTGGTGCTGGCCTGGCACCGGCTCGACCCGTGGCCCGACGCGGTGCCGGGGCTGACCCGGCTGCGGCGGCGGTTCGTGCTCGCGCCGCTGTCCAACGGCGGGGTGCGGCTGCTCGTCGACCTGGCGCGGCGGGGCGGACTGCCCTGGGACCTGGTGCTCGGCGCCGAGGTCGTCGGCCGCTACAAGCCCGACCCGGAGGTGTACGACTCCGCGCCGCGGCTGCTGGCGCTGCCGCCGTCGCGGGTGTGCATGGTGGCCGCGCACGCCGACGACCTGGCCGCCGCGTGCGCCCGGGGGCTGCGGACGGCGTACGTGCACCGGCCCGCGGAGTTCGGTGGCGACCCCGTGCCCGCCACGACCGACCCCGGCGCCGACCTGTCGGTCGCCTCGTTCGAGGAGCTGGCCGACGCCCTCGGCTGCTGACCGCCGCCGACCGTGCGGTCGTGGTCGCCCACGGCGGCGTGTCCGCACGCGTCGGCGACCACGACCGCGCTCTCGACCCGGCGGCGCACTGCCGCCGGGTCGAGAGGGTTCACCAGGTGGCGAGCTGGGGCTCCCGCGCCGCAGGCCGGGCGACGCCGTCGTACTGGTTGGGCCCGGGCCGGCCGGGCAGGCAGCCCACGACGACGAAGAGCACGATCGGGCCGGCGATCGGCACCAGGCCCCACAGCAGGAACCAGCCCGACCGGCCGGTGTCGTGCAGCCGGGTCACCGCCGCGCTGATCGAGGGGACGAACAGCACCAGCGAGACCAGCAGCGTGATCGGCCCGCCCGAGAAGCTGGCCTCGGCGCTGTAGGAGTAGTAGCCGTCGTAGGCGTAGGACCCGCTGTACCAGGCCGTCCCGAGGGCGACGTCGGCCGCGATCGCCGCGACGCTGGCCGCCCACAGCGGGAGCGCGTAGTGCAGCCAGTAGGTGCGGCGGTCGATCCGCCCGCGGCGGACGTACCAGGTGCTGCGCTCCGGCGCCCGGGTGTGGCCGAGGTGGGCGTACTCGCTCATGTCCGTCTCTCCCTGTGCGGCCCCGGTCTGCGGGGCTCCGTGTCGTCGGGAGGGACTGTCGCGGCCGGCGCTTGACCTGCCCTTGTGGCCGACTGGAGGCCGACCTGCGACGTCAGGCCGGCACGGACTCCCGGCAGCCGGAGGCCAGGGCACGGGAGGCGGTCTCGAGCACGCGGACCACGCCGCGCCCGAAGCCGACGTCGCACGGGTGGGTGCCGCCGGTCAGCGCCGCCGCGGTCAGCTCGTCGACCGCCGCCGACAGGGACTCGACCGGGCTCTCGGTGTCGGGCAGCAGCACCAGCCGACCGGCGTCACCGTGCAGCGAGAACTCGATCCCGGTGGCCAGCGGCGCCACGGTGTGCGACAGCGTCACGGTCGAGGCCACGCCGGGCGTGGCGTGCTGGAGCACCAGGTGCACGGTGTCCCCCGCGCCCGCGCCGGCCTGCACCGAGACGACCGGGCCGAGAGCCGGTACCAGCAGCGACAGCGCGTGCGGGCCGATGTCCCACAGCGCGCCGTGCTCGCGGCGCCAGGGCGAGTCGAAGGGGCTGCCGGCCAGCGCGGACAGCCACGAGACGGCGCCGCCGGCCAGTCGGGTGCGGGCGGCCTGCGCCAGCCACGTCGTCGTCGCGGCCTGGAAGCGGAAGGTGAAGAACACGACCGAGGCGACGCCGGCCGACCGCACCGCCGTCACCACCCGGTCGGCCTCGGCGGTCGACAGGCCGATCGGCTTCTCCAGCAGCAGGTGCCGCCCGGCCGCCGCGGCCTGCTCGGCGAGGGACACCTGCACGTCGGGCGGCACGGCGACGGCGACCGCGTCGACCCGGTCGAGCAGCGCGGCGAGGTCGTCGGTGCCCGGGACGTCGAACTCTGCGCCGACGGCGGCGGCCTTCTCCGCATCGCGACCCCAGATCCCGGCCAGCTCGGCGTCGGGGTGCGCCGCGATCGCCGCGGCGTGGACGGTGCGGGCCCAGTGACCGGTGCCCAGGACCGCGAAGCGCACGGTCAGACGGCGCCGAACTGGCGGTCGCCGGCGTCCCCGAGGCCGGGGACGATGTAGGCCTGCTCGTTGAGCCCCTCGTCGATGCTGGCGGTGAACACCCGCAGCGGCAGTCCGCTCTCCTCCAGCCGGCGCAGGCCCGGCGGGGCGGCCAGCGCGCACAGCACCGTGATCTCCGTGGCGCCGCGGTCGGTGAGCAGCGTGCAGCAGTGCACCAGCGACCCGCCGGTGGCCAGCATCGGGTCGAGGACGAACACGTGCCGGTCGACCAGCGACTCCGGCAGCGAGGCCATGTAGGCCTCGGGCTGGAAGGTCACCTCGTTGCGCGCCAGCCCGACGAAGCCCATCTGCGACTCCGGCAGCATCCCGTGCGCGGTGTCGGCCATGCCCAGACCCGCCCGCAGCACCGGCACGATCAGCGGCGGGGCGGCCAGCCGGTAGCCCGTCGTCGTGGTGACCGGGGTGGTGATCGGCTCCTCGGCCAGCTCGAGGTCGCGGGTGGCCTCGTAGACCAGCATCTGGGTCAGCTCGCGCAGCGCCGCCCGGAAGGCGGCGTTGTCGGTCCGCTCGTCGCGCATCCGCGAGAGCCGGGCACGGGCGAGCGGGTGGTCGACGACGGTGATCTGCACGGCCGCCACCGTATCGGTCGGCTCCGCCGCCCCGGCCGGGAAGCGGCCCACCCCCTCGGGGCGACCGCGTGCCCGGGACGGCGGGCCGGACAGGGAGAATGGCGGCATGACCCACGTGCTCGACCCCGGGACACTGGCGGCCGGGACCCGGCCCGGCCCGGGGCCCGGGGAGCCGTTCGACGACGTGACCCGCTCGGACGCCGCCCTCCGCGCCTTCCTGCACGGCCTGCCCGGTGTCGACCAGGTCGGCGCCGAGCAGCGCGCCGCCACCCTCGGCACCCGCTCGATCAAGACCACCGCCAAGGCGTGGGCGATCGACACCGCGATCGCGATGGTCGACCTGACCACGCTCGAGGGCGCCGACACCCCGGGCAGGGTGCGCAGCCTGGCCGCCAAGGCCCGCCGCCCCGACCCCACCGACCTCTCCTGCCCGCCGGTCGCCGCGGTCTGCGTCTACGGCGACCTCGCCGGCGTCGCGCGGGAGGCCCTGGCGGGCACCGGCATCCACGTGGCCGCCGTCGCCACCGCCTTCCCCAGCGGCCGGGCCAGCCGGGAGGTCAAGCTCACCGACGTCCGCGACGCCGTGGGCAACGGCGCCGACGAGATCGACATGGTCATCGACCGGGGCGCGTTCCTCTCGGGCCGCTACCTGGAGGTGTTCGACGAGATCGTCGCGGTGAAGGAGGCCTGCGGGGACGCGCACCTCAAGGTGATCCTGGAGACCGGTGAGCTGGTCACCTACGACAACGCCCGCCGCGCCTCATGGCTGGCGATGCTCGCCGGCGCCGACTTCATCAAGACCTCCACCGGCAAGATCTCCCCCGCGGCGACCCTGCCGGTCTGCCTGGTCATGCTCGAGGCGGTCCGCGACTTCCGCGCCGCCACCGGCCGCCAGGTCGGCGTCAAGCCCGCCGGCGGCATCCGCACCACCAAGGACGCGATCCGGCACCTGGTGCTGGTCAACGAGACCGTCGGCGCGGACTGGCTGTCCCCCGACTGGTTCCGCCTCGGCGCCTCCAGCCTCCTCAACGACCTGCTCCAGCAGCGGCAGAAGCTGCGCACCGGCCACTACTCCGGCCCCGACCACGTATCGGTGGACTGATCATGATCTCACCCGCCCCACCCCGTCCCGTGTTCGAGTACGCCCCCGCTCCCGAGTCGCGGTCGATCGTCGACGTCGCGCCGTCCTACGGCCTGTTCGTCGACGGCGAGTTCGTCGACGGCTCCGGGGAGCCGATGAAGACGGTCAACCCGGCCACCGAGGAGGTGCTCAGCGAGATCGCGGTGGGCACCGAGGCCGACGTCGACCGCGCGGTGCGGGCCGCCCGCCGCGCGTTCACCCGGGTCTGGGGCCCGATGCGCCCGGCCGACCGGGGCAAGTACCTGTTCCGCATCGCCCGGATCCTGCAGGAGCGGGCCCGCGAGTTCGCCGTCCTGGAGTCGCTGGACAACGGCAAGCCGATCCGGGAGTCCCGCGACGTCGACGTCCCCCTGGCCGCGGCGCACTTCTTCTACCACGCCGGCTGGGCCGACAAGCTCTCCTACGCGGGGCTGGGCCCGGACCCGCGCCCGCACGGCGTGGCCGGCCAGGTCATCCCGTGGAACTTCCCGCTGCTGATGCTGGCGTGGAAGGTCGCGCCGGCGCTGGCCACCGGCAACACCGTCGTCCTCAAGCCGGCCGAGACCACCCCGCTGACGGCGCTGCTGTTCGCCGAGGTGTGCCGCCAGGCCGACCTGCCGCCGGGCGTGGTCAACATCGTCACCGGCGCCGGCGACACCGGCCGCGCGGTCGTCGAGCACCCCGACGTCGACAAGGTCGCGTTCACCGGGTCCACCGAGGTGGGCCGCTCGATCGCCCGCGCCGTCGCCGGGACCAGCAAGGCGCTGACGCTGGAGCTGGGCGGCAAGGCGGCCAACATCGTCTTCGACGACGCCCCGATCGACCAGGCCGTCGAGGGCATCGTGCGCGGCATCTTCTTCAACCAGGGGCACGTCTGCTGCGCCGGCTCCCGGCTGCTGGTGCAGGAGTCGGTCCACGACGAGGTGGTCGCCTCGCTGCAGCGCCGGATCGGCACGCTGCGGGTGGGCGACCCGCTGGACAAGAACACCGACATCGGCGCGATCAACTCCGCCGAGCAACTGGCCCGCATCCGGGAGCTGTCCGAGATCGGCGAGGCCGAGGGCGCGCAGCGCTGGCAGCCCGCCTGCGACCTGCCCGACCGCGGCTTCTGGTTCCCGCCGACGGTGTTCACCGACGTCTCCCCCGCCCACCGCATCGCCCGCGACGAGGTGTTCGGCCCGGTGCTGTCGGTGCTCACCTTCCGCACCCCCGACGAGGCGGTGGCCAAGGCCAACAACACCACCTACGGGCTCTCGGCCGGCATCTGGACCGAGAAGGGCTCGCGGATCCTGGCCATCGCCGACCGGCTGCGCGCCGGTGTGGTGTGGGCCAACACGTTCAACCAGTTCGACCCGACGTCGCCCTTCGGCGGCTACAAGCAGTCCGGCTACGGCCGCGAGGGCGGCCGGCACGGGCTTGCCGCCTACCTGAAGGGGGCCTCCCACTGATGTCGGACCGGCTGGCCGTCCGCAAGACCTACAAGCTCTACGTCGGCGGGGCCTTCCCCAGGTCGGAGTCCGGCCGCACGTACGAGGTCACCGACGCCCGGGGGGCGTTCCTGGCCAACGCCGCGCAGGCCTCCCGCAAGGACGCCCGCGACGCCGTCGTCGCCGCTCGCGCGGCGTTCGGGAAGTGGTCCCGGGCCACCGCCTACAACCGCGGCCAGGTGCTCTACCGGGTGGCCGAGGTGATGGAGGGCCGGCACGCGCAGTTCTGCGAGGAGGTCGCCGCCGGCGAGGGGCTGTCCTCCGGGCGGGCGCGGGCCGTCGTCGACGCCGCGATCGACCGCTGGGTCTGGTACGCCGGGTGGACCGACAAGCTGGCCGCCGTGCTGGGCAGCGCTAACCCGGTCGCCGGGCCGTTCTTCGACTTCTCGCTGCCCGAGCCCACCGGCGTCGTCGCGGTGCTGGCGCCGCAGCGGTCCTCGCTGCTGGGCCTGGTCAGCGTGCTCGCGCCCGTCCTCGCCGGCGGCAACACCGCCGTCGTGGTGACCTCCCGCCGGCGGCCGCTGCCGGCGGTGACGCTGGGCGAGGTGCTGGCCACCAGCGACGTCCCCGGCGGCGTGGTCAACCTGCTCACCGGTGACGCCGCCGAGGTCGGCCCGTGGCTGGCCGAGCACGACGACGTCGACGCCGTCGACCTGACCGGCGCCCCGGCCGACCGGTCCCTCGAGCTCGAGCGGCTGGCCGCGGGCAGCATCAAGCGGGTGCTGCGGCCGCCGGCCGAGGAGCCGGACTGGACCGCCGACCCGGGCACCTCGCGGATGACGCCGTTCCTGGAGACCAAGACGGTCTGGCACCCGAAGGGCGTGTGACCGGAACCCCGCCCCGGGGTCGCGCTCCGGAGCGGGGCGGGCAGGATGTGTTCCGTGGCCAGGCCCAGCATCGTCCCGATCGCGCTCACCGTCGACGACCGAACCGGTTACACGCTGTGGGCGCCGCCGTGGGAGGAGGACGGTGAGGAGTGGCAGGCCTTCCTCGGCACCTCCGTCGGGGACACCGCCTCGGTGCACCTGTTCCCCACCCCGGCCGCGCTGGCGGCGTTCTGCCGGACCGCCACCGACCACGACCTCGCCGACCACCCCGTCTGGCCGGTCGTGACCGGGCTGGGCGCGGCCGACCTGACGCCCGACGACGACCACCGCTACGACCTCGACGGCGTCTACGACATCGCCGCCGAGAACCCCGACCGGTGGGCGGTCGAGGAGCTGGCCGCCACGATCGACATCGTCAGCCGGCTCGCCGAGTGCCTGGACGGCGGCGGCGACACCGACGACGCGGACGACACCGCCGACGAGGTCGAGGAGCTCGACGAGGAGACCGAGTTCCCGGCGCTGGCCGAGCTCGTCGCCCGGCCCGAGATCGGCTCGCTGGGCCTGGGCGTGGACGCGTTCGTCGGCCGCTCCGGCGAGGACGCGTGGGTCGGCGTCGGCGGGGCGTTCGACGAGCTGTGGGAGGACGTCCTCGAGGAGCTGTCGGGCCACCTGGACTGGACCGGCGCCGGCACCACCACGATCGACGCCTACCCCTCGGCGGCCGAGGACGACGACCTCGACGCCGACGAGCCGGCCGACGACGCCGTCGACACCACCGACGAGGAGTCCGGCGGGACCGCCCGGGCGGCCGGGGCCACCGCCGTCGGCTCGCAGCGGACCGTGGCGCGGGGCTCGGACGGCTCCGGCGAGCGGCCGGCCGCCGGGTCGACCGCTGCCGCACCGGCGGAGGCCGCGACCGCGGGCGTGAGCACCATCCGTGGCGGGAGCCGGATCACCGCGACGCCGGCGGCGGTGGCGGCCGCGGCGGAGTTCTGGGAGGCCGTCGGGATCCTGCCGGTGGAGCTGGTCGTCCCCGAGGGCGCCGGGGTGACGCTGCGCTGCTACGTGGAGGACGTCGCCCGCTTCCTCGGCCGCGACGGCGAGATCTGGCTGTTCGACACCCCCGCCGACCTCGCCCGGTTCCTCGCCGGGGACGAGCAGCACGACCTCACCGAGATCGCCTCGTGGCCCGAGGTCGCCGACACCGACACGCTGCCGCTGCCGGCCGAGCAGGACCGCTACGACCTCACCGAGCTCACGGAGGTCCTCACCGAGGTCGCCGGCGGGGCCGCGGGCCTGGTCGACCACGGCATCCTGGCCCAGCCGGTCGAGGGCGCCCGCGACGTCGCCGAGTACGCCGGGCTCTCCCGCGTCGACGAGCTGCTCGCGCCCTCCGCTCCGCTGGGCCGGGCGGTCGCCATCGGCGAGCAGGCGTCCGCCACCCCGCTGCGCGCGGAGGACGCCGCCGCGCTGCGCCCCGCGTGGGACGAGGTCGTCACGCAGGTCGGCAGCGCCCTGGTCTTCCGGCACTGAGGGCCCGACCGGCTCCCTGTTCCTGGCACGGTCGTGCTCTGCACACACCTGTGTGCAGAGCAC
>NZ_JBJGYY010000044.1:0-35302 GCF_054050235.1 Geodermatophilus sp. SYSU D00696
AACACACCCGGCCCCGAAGTTGTGCTCCAACCACCAATCCCCAGCCAGGACCGGCAAGGCCCGCCCGGGGACGCGCAACGGCCCCGGTGGGGTGGCCCACCGGGGCCGTTCCGCGTCGTGCGGGGAGTGCGTCAGCTGGCGCGGGTCCGCCGGCCGCGCAGCACCTCGAGGCGCTCGGCCAGGACCTCCTCGAGGTCCTCGACGGAGCGGCGCTCCAGGAGCATGTCCCAGTGGGTCCGCGGCGGCTTGACCTTCTTGGGAGCCGGCTCGGCGCCGCCGACCAGCTTGGCCGCGGAGCCGTCGAACTTGCACTCCCAGGTGTCGGGCACCTCGGCGTCGTCGGCGAACGGCACGGTGAACTGGTGGCCCGAGGGGCACTTGTACTCGACGTACTGGCGCTCGATCGGAGCGGTGTTCCGCTCGGTCTCGTAGCTGACGCTGCCCAGTCGGCTGCCCCGCAGGGAACGCTCGCCCATGGCACACCGTCCTCTCGTGCTGGTGGTGTCGGTCAGGTGTCCTCGTCGCAGCAGGCAGTACCCACCGCGCGGGGAGTCAAGGAGACCAACGACGGATTTCGCGGATAGATTCCGCTGAGTCGGTTCCCCATCATCGCATGGAGTGGTATTGGGGGCGCGCACCGCCCCCCGGACGGGGGAGCGGCGCCGCTCGGGGAGGGGTCAGGGCAGCTCGAGCTGGCCGGGGCCGGCCGCCGTCGGGCCGAGCTGCCCGAGCACGTGGTGCCGCCGGCAGAGCACCTGGTAGTGCACCTCCGGGCCGGGCGTGGGGTCGGCCTCGGGCACCGGGGTGGGCGCGGTGTCGGCGACGACGACGGTGGCGCCCTCGCGCACCATCTGCCCGTCGACCACCCGGGCGTTGAGCAGCCCCGGCGCGCCGCACCAGCACAGCACCTCGACCTGGATCCGCTGCACGTCGTCGGCCACCTCCAGCAGCCGCTGGGTGCCGGGGAACAGCCGGGCGCGGAAGTCGGTGGTCAGCCCGAAGGCGTAGACGTCGACGTGCGAGGCGTCGACGAGTTCGGCGAGCTGGTCGACCTGCGCCGGGGTGAGGAACTGCGCCTCGTCGACGATCAGGTAGTCCACCCGCCGGCCCCCGGCCCACAGGCTGCGCACCAGCAGGATCAGGTCGGTGCCGGCGTCGACCTCCACGGCGTCGTGCGCCAGGCCGACCCGGGAGCTGATCTGCGGCCGCGCCGACCGGTCCCCCTGGGTCAGCAGCAGCCCCGAGCGGCCCTGCCGGCTCTGGTTGTGGTCGACCTGCAGCGCCAGCGTGGACTTGCCGCAGTCCATCGGGCCGTGGAAGAAGCGCAGGTGCGCCGGGGCGGGAGCGCGCCGGCGGTCCCCGGCGGCCGGGACCGACGCCGGCACGGCGGCCGGACCGCTCACAGCCGCTCGGGCGGGGTGTTGCCGGCGGCCACGACCGCCCGCCGCATCGGCAGGCGGGCCAGCAGCAGGAACCCGGCGACGAAGAACACCAGCAGGCTGATGATCGCGTACCGGTAGGAGCCGGTGAGCTGGTAGGTCAGGCCGAACAGCAGCGGCCCGAGCCAGCTGGTCCCGCGGTCGCTGATCTCGTAGAAGCTGTAGTACTCCGCCTCCCGGCCGGCCGGGATGAGGTGGCTGAACAGCGACCGGGACAGCGCCTGGGTGCCGCCCTGCACCAGCCCGATGACGGCCGCCAGCGCGTAGAACTGCGCGACCGCGCCCTCCTGCAGCCAGTACGCCGCCACCAGCACCGCCGTCCAGGCCACCAGGCAGCCCAGCACGGTGCGCTTGGCGCCGTAGCGGGCGGCCACCCGGCCCAGCCCGAGCGCGCCGAACACGGCGACCACCTGCACCATGAGGATCGCGCCGGTGAGCACCGACTGCGACAGCCCCAGCTCCTCGCTGGCGTAGGTGGCGCTCAGCGAGATCACCGTCTGCACGCCGTCGTTGAACAGTAGGTACGCGCCGAGGAACCACAGCGTCAGCGGGAACGCCCGCATCCCCTTCAGCGTCGCCCACAGCTGCCGGAACCCGCTGGTGGTGGTGCCGTGCCCGGCGCCCGGCGGGCGGTCGCGCAGCAGGGAGACGGTGACCAGCGTGAACAGCCCCCACCACAGGCCCGCCGTGGCCAGGCAGATGCGCACCGCCTCGCCCTCGGTGAGCCCCAGCGACCCCGCGCCCAGGAACAGCCCCAGGTGGACGGCGAGCAGCAGCGCCCCGCCGACGTAGCCGAAGGCCCAGCCGCGGCTGGAGACGGCGTCGCGCTCGTCGGGTGCGGCGAGGTCGGGCAGCCACGAGTAGTAGACGACCGTGGCCGCGCCGAAGGCGACGTTGGCCACGACGAACAGCGCCGCGCCCAGCAGGTAGCGCCCGTCGGCGACGAAGAACAGGCAGGTCGCGGCCACCGCGCCCAGGCCGGCCAGCCCGCCGAGCAGCTGCCGCTTGCGCCCGGTGCGGTCGGCGACCGCGCCGGTGAGCGGCAGCACGAGCACCTGCAGGATCACCGAGAACGACAGCACGTAGGAGAACCAGCTGCCCGGGGGGATCGACAGCCCCAGGAAGGGCAGCCGGCCGTCGGCGCCGGCGGCGTCCTCGGCCACGCTGGTCAGGTACGGGCCCAGGAAGACCGTGGTGACGCTGGTGTTGAACACCGACATCGCCCAGTCGTAGGAGTACCAGCCGAAGCGCTCGCGGCGCAGCGCGGGGTCGACGGGCCCGGGCGAGGCGTCGACGTCGGGAGCGGTCACCGGCGCAGGGTGCCAAACGCGGCCCGGCAACTCCAGCACCGGCCCGTCACGGGATGTCCGGTCAGGGGACGTCGTCGGGCACGACCCCGCCGGGGATCGCCGCGGCGCCCGTCGTCGGCCGGGTCGGGTCGGGGGGCAGCGGCCGGGCAGCCGCCCGCAACGGCACCAGGCCCCGGGTGATCGCCGCGGCGATGCGCATCCGGGCCCGGTGGGCGTCGCCCACCCGGCCCACCTCGAGGTCGTCGAGGTGCACCGGCGGCCCGACGTGCACCCGCAGCACCGGCCGCCGCACCAGCGACCGCGCCAGGGTGCGCAGCTTGCCCAGGTCGTTGCCGTACTGCAGCACCTCCTGGGCGCCCCACTGGCTGACCGGGATCACCGGCACCCGCACCCCGAGGGCCAGCCGTGCCATGCCGGTGCGGCCGCGCTCGGGCCAGCCGTCGGGGGCCAGGCCGACGCGGCCCTCGGGATAGGCGACGACGTGCCCGCCGTGCACCAGCGCCACCTCGGTCACCCGCACCGCGTGCCGGGCCGGCGAGGTGCCGCGGTCGACCCGGATGCCGCCGGCGCGCTCGAGCAGCGGACCGGCGACCGGTGCGGTGACGATCCCGCCGGTGGCCATGAAACGCGGGGTCACCCCGAGCCGGTGCAGCGCCACGGCGACGACCAGCGGGTCGAAGTCGCCGACGTGGTTGGCGGCCAGCAGCAGCGGCCCGCGGCGCAGCTCCTCGGGGATCGTGCCGGTGGTCTCGATCCGGCCGAAGAGCTCCACCAGCCGGCCGAGGCGGCGCAGCAGGAACAGCCAGACCCGCCAGGGCGGCGCCGCGGCGATCGCCAGCTCCCGGGCGAACCACTCGGGGTCGGTGTCCCGCAGGACCGGCTCGAGGTGGTCGGGCAGCGGCGGCGCCGGCGGGCGCCAGCCGCGCAGCCGCTGTGCCCACCCGCTCAGCGCGGCACCCACTCGCCGCGGGCCTCGAGGACCTCCTTGAGCATGGCCGGGCGGTCGGTCATGATCCCGTCGACGCCCAGGTCGAGCATCGCCGTCGCCTCCTCGGCGGTGTCGACGGTCCAGACGTGCACCTGCAGGCCGCGGGCGTGCGCGGCGGCGACGAACCGCTCGTCGACCAGCGCCCGCCCGCCCAGCTGCAGCGGCACCTGCGCGCACCCGGCCTGCATCCGCACCAGCCCGGCCGCCCGCGGGGAGTACGACGACAGCCGCAGCGCGGCCACGCCGCGGGGACCCAGCGAGGTGCACACCGAGGGCCCGAACACCCGCCGCGCGGCCGCCACCCGGGCGTCGGAGAACGAGCCCAGGCAGATGCGGTCGTGCACGCCCATCCGGTGCACCGTGCGCGCCAGGGGCGCCAGCACGCCGGCGGCCTTGATGTCGAGGTTGAACCGCACGTCGGGCCAGGCGTCCAGCAGCTCCTCCAGCCGCAGCACCGGCTCGCGGCCGCCGATGCGGGCGGTGGCGACCTCGGCCCACGGCAGGTGCTCGATGCGGCCGGTGCGGTCGGTGACGCGGTCGAGCGTCGGGTCGTGGAAGACGACCAGGACGCCGTCGGCGGTCACCCGGACGTCGGTCTCGAGGTACCGGTAGCCCATCGCCACGCAGGCCTCGAAGGCCGGCATGGTGTTCTCCAGGTGCTCGATCGCGCCGCCGCGGTGGGCCATCGCCAGGGGCGTCGGTCCGTCGAGGTAGGCGAACCGGGCGGAGGGCACGGGCGACACGCTAGTGCGGGCGTCCGACACGCCGTCGGGCTGCTTCCCGAGTGTCCCCCGGGCGTGTCACGCGGGACTGTCGGTGGTGCCGTCTAGCGTCCCGACCGTGGCAGAACAGCAGGTCCGCGGCTCGGCCGCGCGCACGGTCCGGAAGGCGGTCAGGACGACGACGGCGGAGCGCGACCCGGGGCGTCCCGCGGCGGAGCAGACGACGGGGCAGGGGAGTGGCGGTGACCGCCGCTGCGGCTGGTGCCGGCGGGTGCTGCCCCAGGCCGGCTCGGTCGGGCGTCCCCGGCTGTACTGCGGCCAGGCCTGCCGGCAGCGCGCCTACGAGCAGCGCTCGGCGACGACCAAAGCGGGCCTGTCCGACGACGTCGTTCTCGTCAAGCGCGCCGACCTCGACGGTCTGCAGGACCGGCTGTTCCAGCTCCGCTGCGCCCTCGAGGACGTGCAGACCCTGCTCGGCGAGCGGCACACCAAGGCCGAGCTCGAGCAGTCCCTGGCCGACCTGCTGCTCTCCACCGGCCGGCTCGACCGGCTCTGGGTCACCGAGCGCGCCGGCTGAGCCGCCGCCCACGGCCGGTCAGGCGCGGCCGGTCAGTCCGGGTCCTGCGTGTCGTCGTCCTGGTCCTCGGGGTTGCCCTGGTCCTCGTTGCTGTTGTCCGGCAGGTTGTCCTGGGAGTCCTCGGACGGGTCGTTGCCGCTGGTGTTCTCGCTGTCGTCGGTGGTGCCGTCGTTCTGGTCCTGCCCGGCCGCGTTGCAGCCGGTGACCGTGGCGCCGCCTCCGAACAGCGCCAACGCGGTCATCAGTGCGGCGATCGGGCGTCGGAGTTCCATGCACCGACCCTAAGCAGCACCCGGGTGCACCGCCCGTCGAACGGGTGATCCCACCCGACTAACGTCACCATGACGCATTGACGGTGGTGTGGCCGGGCCCGGGGAGTGGTGACCACCGGCCGTCCGGCAGTACGACGATTGCGAGCGATGACGCCGGCGGCGGTCCGGAGGGGCCGGGTCGGGCGCCGGGCGACCGGGACGGGCGGACGGCGGGCCGGCAGGTCCACGGAGCGGCCGGGACGCCACGGCGGGCCGGACGAGCCCGGGGTCGCCATCGACGTCGCGGACGGACACGTCGTGGGGCATCTCGTCGACGACGCGGCGCCGACGAGATGCCGCGCAGGACACCGCGGGTCGACACCGCGGATGCGTTGCGGGCCTACGCGTCTGACGAGCCCGGATCCCGGCGTCCACCTGGGCCGCCGACCACGGATCCTCCACGCCGATAATGCACATTATGTCAACTAGCCTGGAGAGGACCCGGCTCCACCGGCTCCCCCTGACCGTCACCTGACCGGCTGCAGCCGTACCCGCGGGTCCAGCGCCGCCGCGGCGATGTCGGCGACCGCGTTGGCCACGATGACCGCGGCGATCACCACCGTGGTCAACCCGACCAGCATCGCCCGGTCCCGTCCCTCGATCGCCCCGAGGATCGCCGCGCCCACGCCGGGCATGACGAACACCCCCTCGACGACGATCAGCCCGACGAACAGCTGGCCGAGGTTGGCGGCCACGAAGGTCACCACCGGGGTCAGCGACGGGCGCAGCGCGTGCACCCCGACCACCCGCCGGACCGGCAGCCCGCGTCCGCGCGCGGCGAGCACGAAGGGCGCCCGCAGGGTGTCCCCCACCTCGGCGCGGGAGATGAGCGCCACGTACCCGGTCGACAGCGCCGCCAGCGCGAGGACCGGCAGCACGTAGGCCGCCGGGTCCCCGGACAGGCCGTTGAACGGCGCCCAGCGCAGCTCAGAGACGAACACGAACCGCAGCAGGTACGCCGCCACGACCACCGGGGTGCCGACCAGCACCATGGCCACGACGTACACCCCCGTGCCGGTCCACCGCCCGCCCGTGGCCAGCGCCCCGGCGACCACCCCCACCACGAGCTGCACGACGATCGCGCCGACGAGCAGGACCGCGCTCACCGGCGCGGCCGCGGCGATGACGTCGAGCACCGCCGGCCCGGCCACCACGTCGTCCCCGCTGAGCCGGGGCAGGCCGCGCCCCCAGTCGCCGGTCACCAGGTCGCGCAGGTAGAGGACGTACTGGACCAGGACCGGCTCGTCGAGGCGGAACTCGGTGCGGATGCGGGCGTAGAGCTGCGGCGGGGGTGGCTCGAAGCCGAACAGCGCACGCACCGGGTCCCCGGGCAGTTGCGTCACGGCGATGAAGACCAGGGTCACCGCCGCCCAGAGACTCAGCAGCGTCTGCACCAACCGGCGGACGGTGAAGGCGAGCACACCCGACATCCTGCGACATGCCCGCCCGATCGTGATCACCACGGTCGACGGCGCGACTCCGCTCGGTCAGACTCCGCGGGTGCCGTCGTCCTCCTCCCCGCCCGCGCCCCCGACGACCGGACGGCGACCTCGCAACGGCCCGCTCGTCGTCGGCGGGGTGCTCGTGGCGCTGCTGGGCGCCATGGCGCTCGTCCCCGGTGCGTTCACCCGCGCCGACCCCCGCTCGTGCGACCTCGCCGACTCCCTGCTGCCGCCGTCCTGGGCCCATCCGCTCGGCTTCGACGTCTTCGGCTGCGACCTGGCCGCCAAGGTGGCCTACGGCGCCCGGACGTCACTGGGCCTCGCCGTCGCCGTGGTGCTCATCGCCGGCCTGGCCGCGGTGGTCCTCGGCACCGTCGCCGGGTACGCCGGCGGGCTGGCCGACGGCCTGGTCTCCCGGGTCACCGACGTCTGGTCGGGCATCCCGCTCGTCCTGGGCGGCGTCATCCTGCTCAGCGCCACCGACCAGCGCGGGGTCCCGCAGGTCGTCATCGTCCTCGCGGCCTTCAGCTGGCCGCCGATGGTGCGGGTGGTGCGGGCCAGCACCCGCCAGGTGCTGGCCCTCGACTACGTCACCGCGGCGCGCGCCCTCGGCACCGGACCGCTGCGGCTGCTGTACCGGCACGTGCTGCCCAACGCCGCCCGCCCGCTGGTGGTCTTCGCCAGCGCCTACGCCGGGGTGCTCATCTCGGCCGAGGCGATCCTGACCTTCGCCGGTGTCGGCCTGCGGCGGCCCATCGAGTCCTGGGGCATCCTGCTGCAGCAGGGCGGCGAGACGGCCTCCCGCGCGCCGCACGCCCTGATCGGCCCGAGCGTCGTCCTGGTCGTGGCGGTGGCCGCCTTCGTGCTGCTCGGCGAGGGCCTGCGCAACCGGCCGGACCACCGCTGAGTCCCCGGCTCCTCGCACGGGCTCCCCTGCTCCCGTCCCGAGGAGGTCCCGTGCCGAGCACCGTGCAGCCCGTCCTGGCGACCCGCGACGTCGACGCCGCCCTCCCCCGCGTCACCGAGCCCGGCGGCGCGGTGCACGGCCCGCCGAACGACGTGCCGCGGGCCGGCGGGTGGCCCCTGTCCGTGACCCGGACGGCGAGCTCGTCCGCCTGATGACCGTGCGACAACCGTGCGTTCTCGTCCTGTGTATGAAGAGTCGAAGGCTTGTTAGGGATAACGGAACACGGTGCCCTCGGCGACAGGCAACGGGTATGGACGGCGTCAGTTCCTACCGCGGCCGCTCCACCAGGAGGTGTCCGCCACGCCGTGCTGCAGCCGCGCCGACGCGCCGGGTCTCGCCAGGAGGACCCATGACGCGGGCGTCGCCGTCGCCGTGGGGCTATCCGCGCCCGGGTGCGGCTCCGACGACGGCAGTGAGCCCGCGAGTGCGGGATCGACGGCGTCGAGTGCCCCGGAGGTCGCCGACCCCGCCGCGTTCTGCGAGGCGGACGTCGACATCGAGGCGGCGTCCGCGGCGGTCCCGCCGATCCCCGACGCCGCGACCGCCGCGCAGGTCCGAGCAGCCCTGGAGGACTCCGGCGCCACCGTGGATCCGCTGCTGACCCGCGCCGAGGAGACCGCGCCGGCGGAGCTCGCCGACGACGTTTCGCCCGGGCGGAGTTCCACGCGGCCGACGCCGCGATGGACGAGTACATGCTCGCCGAGTGCGGCTACGCCCACCTCGAGATCAGCGGCACGGACCACCGGTACGACGGGCTCGCCGCGAGCCTGCCGACCGGCGTCGTCGGACTGACCTCCACCAACGACGGCACCGAGCCCCACGAGGTCGCCGTCTTCCGGATCGACGACCACGTGCGCCTCCCGTGGGCCGACGTGCTGGCCCTGCCCGAGAACCGGATGCGGGCCTCGGTGACCCCGCTCGGCAGCGCCTTGGCTCCGCCCGGTGCCTCCGAGACCGCGTTCGTGCGACTGGCTGAGCCCGGGCGCTACGGCGTCGCCTGTCTCGTCCCCCAGGGGTCGACGACCGGGGCCGACGGCGCCGGCCCGCCGCACTCCACCCTGGGCGAGTTCGCTGAGTTCCCGATGACCTGAACCGATGCCGAGCAGCGGGCAGCTCCTCCCCCGCTCTTGGCGTGTTCGTCGTCGAGGGTCATGGTGGCGGCCATAAGTTGGGGATAACGGGCGTCAGGGTGGGGTGCACACCGAGGTCCGCCTGGGTGTGGGCGCGCGCGGACCCTCAGCGGGAGGCGGCCATCCGGACGCCCAGCCCGACCAGGACCGTGCCGGCGGCCGCGTCCAGTCCGCGGCTCACCCGTGGCCGGCGGAACCAGGCCCCCGCCCGCCCCACGCCGGCGGCCAGTCCCAGGTACAGGCCGGTCTCGACGACGACCTGCAGCACCCCGAGCAGCACCGCGGTGGCCAGCGGGTCGCTGCCGGCGGGCACGAACTGCGGATAGAACGCGATCATGAAGACCGCCAGCTTCGGGTTGGCCAGCTGGACCAGCAGACCCTCGCCGAACGCCCGCCGCCGGCTCCCCGCAGCGGGCCGCTCCCCTCCCCCGCCGTCCGCGCCGGGCCCGCCGTGCCAGGCCCGCCACAGCGCGCGGCCGCCCAGCCACAGCAGCACGCCCGCGCCGACGACGCGCAGCACGAGGTAGGCCAGCTCCGACGCCGCCACGGCGGCCGCGATCCCGGCACCGGCCAGCAGCGCCCAGACGAACAGCCCCGCCTCGACCCCGAGCACCGTGGGCACCGCGGCGCCCGCACCCCGGACCGCGGCGCGGCGCACGATGAGGGTGAACGCGGGCCCGGGCGTCGCCGCGATGAGCAGCACGGCGCCCAGGAAGGCGGGCAGCGCGACGAGCAGGGCCGGGACGTCCACACCGGCAGGGTGGCAGCCCGCCGCTGGCCCGTCGTCCGGTTATCCGTCCCGGCGCCGCCGGAGCGGGACCGGGCTCAGCCGCGCCGGTCGCGCCAGGACCGGCCGGCGAGCCACCACTGCAGCCGCCGGGTGATCCAGGGCAGCAGCAGGTAGGTCATCAGCGGGGTCAGCGTCAGCGTGACGACGGCGACCCGCAGGGCCACGTGCAGGTCGGCCAGCCACACGCCGAGGGTCACCGTGGTCAGCAGGTTGAGCGGGTAGAAGACCAGCCAGATCGTCGCCGCCTGCTTCCAGCGCGGCGGCGCGGCCGGCCCCGGCGGGGTCACCACCTCGGCGCTGGTGGGCTGGTCGAACCAGCCCTCGATGCCGGTCCGCCGCTCGGTGCGGGTGACCTCGGCCAGCCCCTCGGCCGACCGCAGCCACCAGGCGCGCTCCGCCGAGGCCTCCCACGCCTCGAGCGCCTCGTGGTCGGCGAACCGGCAGAGCATGTGCCACTCGTCCGAGCCGCCGCGCGGGCGCACCCACCCCGCGCCCAGGAAGCCGGGGAACGACTCGGCCATCGCCAGCCCGGCGCGGATCCAGGCGGTCATCTCCCGGGTGTGCGCCGGGTCGGCGCGGCGGGTGAAGGAGACGGTGACCGGCAGGTCGCGCGTGACCACGGGCGTCGACGACGTCATACCGCCCAGGATCGGCGGCTCCCGGACCCCCTCGCAGCCCGCGGTGGTGTGACCTCCCCCGCGCCCACCGCAGCGAGACAGCAAACCGTTGGGGATAACGGACGACGACGGCGAGCGGGTGCGCGCACGCCGGGTTCCGGCCGACAGCATGCGGCGCGGGCGCACACCCTCGCGTCGCTGCGGGGACCTCCCGGGCCGGTGCGGTTCACTCGCCGGGATGGACGCCGTCGCCCGACTCTGGACCCGCGTCACCGCCGAGGCGCCGCTGCCCGTCGAGGTCCTGGCCGGGGCCGCCGTCGTCGCGTTGGTCGTCGTCGCCAGCCCCGCGCTGTGGCGGCCCACCCGCACCGTGGTGACCATCGCGCACGAGGGCGCCCACGGACTGGCGGCGCTGGCCACCGGCCGCCGCCTGGCCGGCATCCGGCTGCACTCGGACACCTCGGGGCTGACCGTGTCGGCGGGCCGCCCCACCGGCCCGGGCATGGTGCTCACCTGCGCGGCGGGGTACGTCGGCCCGGCGCTGTTCGGCCTGGGCGCCGCGGCGCTGCTGGCCGCCGGGCACGCCGCCGGGGTGCTGTGGGCGGTGCTGGCGCTGCTGGCGCTCCTGCTGCTGCAGATCCGCAACTTCTTCGGCCTGTGGGCGGTGCTGGCCACCGGCGCGGTCGTCGCCGGCGTGACGGCCTGGGTGCCGCCGGCCGGTCAGGCCGCCTTCGCCGCCGCGGTCACCTGGTTCCTGCTCCTGGCCGCGCCGCGCACGGTGCTGGAGCTGCAGCGCGCCCGCCGCCGTCGCCGCGCGCCGGACTCCGACGCCGACCAGCTGGCCCGCCTCACCGGCCTGCCCGGGCTGCTGTGGGTCGGGCTGTTCCTGCTCGTCGACGTCGCCGCCCTGGCGCTGGCCGCCGTCTGGCTGCTGCAGCCCTGACGGGGCCTCCTCCGCCCGGCCCGGCCGCCCCCATCCCGAGGACCAGGCCGGCCGCGACCACCGCCACGCCGGTCCACACCGGCAGGGCCGGCAGCGGCCCGCCCAGCGCCACGCCGGCGGCGGCCGCGGCCACCGGCGCGATGCCGGTGAGGAGGCCGGCCCGCGCGGCGCCGAGCCGGGTGACCGTCGCGTACCAGAGCACGAACGCGACCGCGGTGACGCCGACGGCGAGGTAGCCGACCGCAAGCAGCTCCGGCACCCCCAGCCGCAGCACCGCGCCGGGGCCCTCCGTGACCAACCCCAGGACGGCGAAGCCCCCGGCGGCCAGCCAGGTCGCGTGCACCGACACGCCCCAGGGACCGTGCCGGCCCAGCACCGGGACGGCGAGCAGCGTGAACGCCGCCTCGCAGGCCAGCACCACCAGCGCCCACGCCAGCCCGGTCCCGTCGGCGCGGCCGAGCCCCTGCACCAGCGCCGCCCCGGCGGTGACGACGACGGCGGCGGCGAGGACCCGCGGCCGGGGCCGCCGGCCCTCCAGCAGCGGACCGGCCACCGCGAGCAGCAGCGGCACGCTGGCGACGGCCACCCCGAGGACCGCCGGCTCGGCGTGCGCCGCGCCCTCCACCAGCGCGACGTTGAACAGCACCAGCCCGGTGCCGGCGACGCCGAGCAGCCAGCCCCACTCCGCGCCCCGCGGCCGCCGCAGCGGCCGGCCGGTGGCCCGCGCCAGGACGGCGAGCAGCAGGCAGGCGACGGCGTAGCGCAGCGCCTGCGCGGTGGCGTCGCCGGAGGGCGCCAGCAGCCCGGACACCGCCACGCTGCCTCCGACGAAGGCCATCGCCACGGCGCCGGGCAGTGCGGCACGGACGGTGTGGGGGCTGTCGGGAGCGGCGGTCACGGTGCCACCCTGGGCGGCAGGTGGACCGGTGCACAGGTCCGATGAGGGCGGGGTGGAGTGGACCGATCCGGAGACCGGCCCGACGGCGGTGCCGACTTCCTGCAGCTGCGCCGCGACGAGGCCCCGCCGCAGGGCCTCACGACCTGGCTGGTCGACCGGGTGCGTGCCGCGGTGACCGACGGACGCCTCGCCCCGGGCACGCCGCTGCCCCCGACCCGGGTCCTCGCCCGCGAGCTCGGCGCCTCCCGCGGCGTCGTCGTCGAGGCGTGGCGCCGGCTGGCCGACGAGGGGCTGGTGGTGGCACGGACCGGGTCGGGCACCGTGGTCGCCGGCACCGTGCTCCCCGGCACCGTGCTATCCGGCCCGGGAGGTGCACCGGGCGGGCCGCCGCCGTCCCGCCCGGCTCCCGAGCCGGTCCCCGACGGCGTAGTGCCCCGGCTGCCCGCCCGCGCGCCCGAGGGCGTCGACCTCGACCTCTCCCCCGGCGTGCCCGACCTGGCAGGCTTCCCCCGCGCCACCTGGCTGCGCGCCGAGCGGGCGGTGCTGACCACCGCCGGCGACGCCGACCTCGGCTACGGCGACCCGCGCGGCCACCCGCGGCTGCGGGCGGTGCTCGCGGCGTGGCTGGCCCGCACCCGGGGGCTGCGGGCCGGCCCCGACGAGGTGGTCGTCGTCGCCGGGGTGGCGCAGACGCTGACCCTGCTGGCCGCGGTGCTGCGGGCCCGGTCCGGCGCGGCGCCGGCGATCGCCGTGGAGGACCCCGGGTCCCGCGGCGCCCGGGAGGCGCTGGCGCACTGGGGCGTGCGCACCGTCCCGGTGCCCGTCGACGGCGAGGGGCTGGTGGTCGGCGCACTGGCCGCCACCGGCGCACCCACGGTGCTGCTCACCCCGGCCCACCAGTTCCCCACCGGGGTGGTGCTCGCCCCGGAGCGCCGCCGGGCGGTGCTGGCCTGGGCGCGGGACACCGGCGGGCTGGTCGTCGAGGACGACTACGACGCCGAGCACCGCTACGACCGCGCCCCGGTCCCCGCGCTGCAGGCCGGCGCGCCCGGGTCGGTGCTGCACACCGGCAGCACCTCCAAGACCCTCGCCCCCGGGATGCGGCTGGGCTGGCTGGTCGCCCCCGCGCACCTGCACGCCGACCTGGTCGCCGCCCGGCACGCGATGGACCTCGGCAGCCCGGTGCTGCCCCAGTTGGTCCTGGCCGAGCTGCTGGCCGGCGGGGCCTACGACCGCCACCTGCGCCGCGTCCGCGCCCGGCAGCGGGCCCGCCGGGACGCCGTCGTCGCCGCCGTCCGCGCGCACCTGCCCGCCGCCCGGGTCGAGGGGGTGGCCGCCGGGCTGCACCTGCTGCTCACCCTGCCCGGGCGGCCGGACGCCGACGACGTCGAGCTGGCCGCCCAGGCGCGCGAGGCCGGGGTGCTGGTGCACCCGCTGTCCTGGCACCGGGTGCGGCCCGGCCCGCCCGGCCTGGTGCTCGGCTACGCCGCCGCCCCGCCCGGCCGGCTCACCGAGGCGGTGACCCGGCTCGCCCGCGTCCTGTCCTGAGTCCCAGGGGACGTGCGGAAACGGCCCCGGTGGCCGGCTGGAACGGCCCCGTCCCGGGTCCCGCCCTGAGCTCGCGAAGGGTGGGGAGGACGGGGTCCTTCCTCAGTCCCGCTGGCCCTTGCCGCGCCGGCGCGGCGCGGCGCCGGGCGGCTGGGTCACCGGGGCCACCTCCGGCGGTGGCGGGTTGTCCAGGACCAGCTCGTCCTCGTCGACGGTGACCCGGCGGCCGTGGTGGTGGATGTCGAGCGGCTCGCCCTCGTGCAGCCGGTAGGTGGTCTGCTCCTTGCCGATCGCCACCTCGAGGACGCGGCCCTGGTAGGCCAGCCGGAACCGCAGCCCGGTGATCCGCGAGGGCAGCCGCGGGGCGAACAGCAGCCGGCCGTCGTGGTCGCGCATCCCGCCGAACCCGGCGACGGCGACCATCCAGCCGCCGGCCAGCGACGCGAGGTGCAGCCCGTGGCCGGCGTTGCCGTGCAGGTTCTGCAGGTCGGTCAGCGTCGCCTCGCCCCAGTAGTCGTAGGCGAGCTCGAGGTGGCCGGTCTCGGCGGCCACCACCGCCTGCTGGGCCGCCGACAGCGAGGAGTCGCGCACCGTGCGGGCCTCGTAGTAGGCGAAGTCGGCGACCTTCTCCTCGTGGGTGAAGGCGTCACCGCGCAGGTGCAGCGCCATCACCAGGTCGGCCTGCTTGACCACCTGCTTGCGGTAGATCTCGAAGTACGGGTAGTTCAGCAGCAGCGGGTAGTGGTCGGCCGGCGTCGCGGCGAAGTCCCACTCCTCGTGGTGGGTGAACCCCTCCGACTGCATGTGCACGCCCAGCCGCGGGTCCCAGGGCACCCGCATCATCCGGGCGGCCCGCTGCCACAACGTCACCTCGTCCTCGGTGACCTGCAGCCGCCCGGCGACGTCGGGGTGCCGCTCGACCGCGGCGGCCGCCTCCCGCAGGTTCCGCTGCGCCATGAGGTTGGTGTAGACGTTGTTGTCCACGACGGCGGTGTACTCGTCGGGGCCGGTCACCCCGTCGATGCGGAACCCGTCCTCGGCGTCGAAGTGGCCCAGCGACGCCCACAGCCGGGCGGTCTCGATGAGCAGCTCGGCGCCGAAGTCGCGGTCGAACTCCTCGTCACCGGAGGCGTGCACGTAGCGCACCACGGCGTCGGCGATGTCGGCGTTGATGTGGAAGGCCGCCGTCCCCGCCGGCCAGTACCCGCTGGTCTCCTCGCCGCGGATGGTGCGCCACGGGAACGCCGCGCCGCGCCGGCCCAGCTCCCGGGCGCGGTCGCGGGCCAGGTCGAGGGTGGAGTGCCGCCAGCGCAGCGCGTCGCGGACGGCGTCGGGCGCGATGTAGGTGAGCACCGGCAGCACGTAGGTCTCGGTGTCCCAGAAGGTGTGCCCGTCGTAGCCCGGGCCGGTGAGCCCCTTGGCCGGGATCGGCTGGCGCTCGGCGCGCAGCGAGGCCTGCAGCAGGTGGAACACGCCGACCCGCACCGCCTGCTGCAGCTCGTCGTCGCCCTCGATCTCGACGTCGGCCAGCGACCAGTGGGAGTCCAGCACCTCCTTCTGCTCGCGCAGCAGGCGCTCGAAGCCGGCCAGCTTCGCCGTGGCCAGCGCGCCCTCCACCTGGTCGCGCAGCGCCGCGGCCGACCGGCGCGAGCTCCAGCCGTAGGACAGGTACTTGACCAGCTTGAGCGTGGAGCCCTGGGGCAGCCGGGCGGCCAGGGTGTAGCGGGCGAGGTCCTCGCCGGCCTCGATGTCCTCGGTGGCGGTGTCGGGGACGTCGATGACGTGGTCCATGCCGGCGGCCACCCGCAGCTTGCTGCGCCGGGTCTGGTGCACCAGCACCGCCCGCTGGGCCCGGCCGACGGCCATCTCCTTGACCAGCGGGCGCCGCAGCGCGGCCGCGGCGCGGGGGTCGTCGCTCTCGCTGCCGCTGTCGACCGGCTCGTTGGCCAGCAGGTCCGACTGCAGCGCCACGTAGAGGTCGCCGCGGTCGTCGTTGCACTCGACGGAGTACTCGATCGCGGCGATCGACCGGCGCCGCAGCGACACCAGCCGGGTGCTGGTGACCTTGACCGTGCGGCCGTTGGGCGAGCGCCACTCGGTGACCCGGCGCAGCACCCCGCGGCGCAGGTCGAGGGTGCGGCGGTGCTCGACGATCTCGCCGTAGTCGAGGTCGAAGGGGGTGTCGCCGACCAGGAGCCGCAGCAGCTTGCCGTCGGTGACGTTGACGACCGTCTGGCCCTGCTCCGGGAAGCCGTAGCCGGCCTCGGCGTAGGGCAGCGGGCGCTCCTCGAAGAAGCCGTTGAGGTAGGTGCCCGGGACGACGATCGGCTCGCCCTCCTCGAACGAGCCGCGCATGCCGACGTGCCCGTTGGCCAGGGTGAACACCGACTCGTGCACGCCGAGCGAGGCGTGGTCGAGACCGATCTCGGTCAGCGACCACGGCTCGATCGGGAAGCTGGGGCGCCCCTCGGTCACCTCGCACCCTCCTCCGCGGTCCGGTCCCCCAGCAGCTGGTCGAGGTCGGTGACGACGACGTCGGCGCCGTTCTCCCGCAGCGCGTCGGCCTGCCCGACCCGGTCCACACCCACCACGTACCCGAAGTTCCCCGCGCGGCCCGCCGCGACACCGGCCAGCGCGTCCTCGAACACCGCGGCGGCGGCCGGCTCGACGCCCAGCGCCCGCGCGCCGGCGAGGAAGGTGTCGGGTGCGGGCTTGCCGCGCAGCCCCTCCCGGGCGGTGACCACGCCGTCGACGCGGGCGTCGATGTACTGGGCGAACCCGCCCGCGGCGATCACCTGCTCGCCGTTGGCCGAGGCGGTGACCACCGCGGTGGCCAGGCCCGCCTCCCGCGCCGCGCGCAGGTAGGCCATCGAGCCGGGGTAGACCTCGACGCCGTGCTCGGCCAGCTCGGTCAGCAGCAGCTCGTTCTTGCGGCGGCCGATGCCGTGCACGGTCCGCGCGTCGGGCGGGTCCTCCGGCGTGCCCTCGTCCAGGACGATGCCCCGGCTGGCGAGGAAGTCGCGGACACCGTCGGCGCGCGGCTTGCCGTCGACGTAGCGGTTGTAGTCCAGCTGGGTGAACTCGACGGCCCCCGGCTCGGTGGCGTGCAGGAACTCGTCGAAGGTGCGCTTCCAGGCAGCCATGTGCACGGTGGCGGTCCGGGTGAGGACGCCGTCCATGTCGAAGAGGCAGGCGCGGATGCTGTCCGGGAGTCCGAGCACGCTGCGACGCTACCGGCGTGTCGCGCCCGCGACCTGTCGAGAGCGCCGCCCCGGTCGCCGGGCGGACCCGCGCGCGGCAGCCTGGGGCCGGCGCGACGACGACCCGCGCGACCACCACCCGAGGAGAGGACCGCCCGTGGCCGACCGGCCCGTTCCCCCGAGCCCCTACGACTTCCTCCCGCCCGTCCCCTCGTTCACGGTGACCAGCACCGACGCGCGCCACGGCGAGGCCATGCCGGCGCACTGTGTCAGCGGCGTCATGGGCGCCGGCGGCGAGGACCGCTCGCCGCAGCTGTCCTGGTCGGGCTTCCCGGAGGAGACCCGCGGCTTCGCCGTCACCGTCTTCGACCCCGACGCCCCCACCGCCAGCGGCTTCTGGCACTGGGTGCTCACCGGCCTGCCCGCCTCGGTCACCGAGCTGCCCACCGGCGCCGGCGACCGCGAGGGCTCGGCCCTGCCCGCGGGCGCCCGCCAGCTGCGCAACGACGCCGGCTTCCCCGGCTACGTGGGGGCCGCTCCCCCGGCCGGCCACGGCCCGCACCGCTACTTCGTCGTGGTGCACGCCCTCGACACCGAGGACATGGGCGTGCCGGCCGACGCCTCCCCCGCCTTCCACGGCTTCAACCTCTTCGGCCACACCCTGGCCCGCGCGACGATGGTGATCACCCACACCCAGGACTGAGCGGAACGACAGCGTCCTGGCCTGCGGGTGCGCGGGTGGGCGGCGCCGGGTACCCGGGGTGCGTGACGCCCCGAGGAGGTCACCGGCCGGCCCCCGCGCACCCGCTGGTCCTCGCGCTCGTACCGCTCCGGCCGGCCGCCGGGGTCGTGGCGGCGCCGCGTCCCGGGACCGGGACCGCCGGGCCGGTGCCGCCGGGTCAGTCCGGCGGGCGGGCGGCCACCCCGGTCCAGCCCAGCCAGGCGAAGCCGACCCGCTCGTAGACGCGGGCGACGTCGTCGTCACCGGCGGTCAGGAACACCAGGTCGGCGGTCTCACGGGCGTGCGCCACCAGCGCCGACGCCAGCGCCGCCCCGACCCCGCGCCCGCGCCGCCGCGGCGAGCTGGCCACGCCGACGATCTCGCTGATCTCGGTGCCGTCGACGTCGACCGGGTGATGCGAGCCCACCCCCACCGGCCGGCCGTCCTCGATCGCCACCATCACCACCGTCCGGCCCGCGGCGACCCGCTCGCGCAGCACCTCGGCACGCGCGTCCGGGAGGCCCTCGTCGGCGTCGGACGCGGCGTCGGCCGCCTCGTCGGGCGCGTCACCGGTCCCGTCGCCGTGGTGCGCGGCGAACCCGGTCTCGAGCAGGTGCTGGTAGTGCGGCAGCGCCGGGTCCTCGGCCCCCACCAGGTACAGCCGGACCCCGGCGGGCAGCAGCACCTCCACCGGGTCGTCGACCACCAGCAGCGGGAAGTAGCTGACCACCAGTCCGGCCCCGCGCGCGGCGGCGGCCAGCGACGGGGTCCGCTCCACCACCCACTCCACCGCGGCCGGCAGGTCCGCCTCCTCCTGCAGCGCGGTGGCGGCGCGCACGTCCTCGGCCCGCACCGGGCCGGCGTCGGGCCGCGGGCGCGCGGGATAGGGCCACGCGGGCGGGCCGACCGGCACGTCGAGGGCCCCGGCCGGCACCAGCCGCGCATCGGGCAGCGGCGCGGCGGCGGCGTACCGCTCGACGCAGTCGAGCAGCCCGGGGCGGGTCGGCACACCGGCACCCTAGACGCGGCCACCGACCCCGACCGGCCGCGGACACCGGTCCGGGCCCCCGCGACCCCCGCGCGGGTGACCCGGCGGGCGGGCCGGGGAGCGCCGGGGTCCACGATGGACGGTGTGACGGCAGGGACCCGCCCCCAGATCTCGCCCTACGCGGCCTTCGACCGCGACGCGTGGCGGGCTCTCGCCGGCAGCCGCACCCTGCCGCTGGACGAGGCCGACCTGCGTGGGCTGCGCAGCCTCGGCGACCGGATCGACCTCGACGAGGTCGCCACCGTCTACCTGCCCCTCGCCGAGCTGCTGGGCCTGCACGTCGCCGCCAGCAAGCGGCTGTGGGCCGCACAGAACCGCTTCCTCGGCGACACCACCGCCAAGGTGCCCTACGTCATCGCCGTGGCCGGCAGCGTCGCCGTCGGCAAGAGCACCACCGCCCGGCTGCTGCAGACCCTGCTGGCCGCCGCACCCGGCTCGCCGCGGGTCGACCTGGTGACCACCGACGGGTTCCTCTGGCCCAACGCCGTCCTCGAGCAGCGCGGCCTCCTGACCCGCAAGGGCTTCCCCGAGAGCTACGACCGGCGGGCGCTCATCCGCTTCCTCGCCGACGTCAAGTCCGGCCGCGGCCAGGTGAGCGCGCCGGTGTACAGCCACCAGTCCTACGACGTGCTGCCCGGCCGGCAGCAGGTGGTCGACCGGCCCGACGTCCTGGTCCTGGAGGGGCTCAACGTGCTGCAGGCCGGCCGCCGCGACGACGGCCGGGTGCCCGAGGTGTTCCTCTCGGACTTCTTCGACTTCTCCGTCTACGTCGACGCTGGGGGGAGCGACATCCAGCACTGGTACGTCGAGCGGTTCCTCGCGCTGCGGCGCACCGCGTTCGCCGACACCTCCGCCTACTTCCACCGCTACGCCGACCTCAGCGACGACGACGCGCGGGCGACGGCGCTGTCGATCTGGGCCGCGGTCAACGGCCCCAACCTGCGGCAGAACATCGCCCCGACGCGGTCGCGGGCCCGGCTGGTGCTGCAGAAGTCCGCCGACCACTCGGTGCGCCGGATCCTGCTGCGCAAGCTCTGACCGGCGTCCTCCGTCTCCTCCCTGTCGCCGTTCCCTTCCCCGGTCACCGCCACCGACCAGATCTGGCGCGTGAGTTGGGGATAACGGCCTTGAGGGGTGTCCCGTCCCAGCGGCGTGCGTGGGACCGCGGTGCGGCGGGCTCGGTGCCCGGCCGCGGCACGGAGTCGGTGGACGGCCGGGCTGCGGACGGTCCCGTCGGACCGCCGACCGGGCGGTCGGCGTGCGCTACCGTCGCGCCCTCCCAGCCGAGGAGTCCCGATGGCGAGGATGCCGAGTCCGAGAGTGCTGGCCGAGGTGCTGCGCGGCGGGGACCTCCGCGCGCGGCTGCGCGCCGCGCGGGAGGGTCTGGCCGGGATCCGGCTGCAGCTGGTCGCCGCCGCGCTCGACCTGGGCCTGCTCGACGCGCTCGGGGAGGGGCCGGCCGGCACCGAGCAGCTGGCCGGGCGGCTGGGGGCGGTCGACCCCGATCTGCTGGCCGCCTACCTCCGCGTCCTCGCAGCCGCGGGGCTGGTCACCGGAGAGGGCGCGTGGCGGCTCACCCGGTTCGGCCGCGCGGTCGTCGGCGACCCGGTGCGCGCGACGTACGAGGCCTTCGGCGGCTACCAGACCGAGCTGTACCGGGATCTCCCGGTGCTGCTGCGCGGTGGCCCGAGGCGCCGCGACGCCGCGGAGCACGGCGAGGTGATCGCCCGGGTGTCCGCCGCGGTCTCCCCGCTGGTCCGTGACCTGCTCGTCCGCACGGTCACCGAGCGTCGGCCGCGCCGGGTGCTCGACGTCGGGTGCGGTGCGGGCACGTACCTGGCGGCCATGCTCGAGGCCGCGCCGGACGCCACCGGCCTCGGCGTGGACGTCGACCCCGACGCCGCGGCGCTGGCCCGGCGCACGTTGCGCGAGCGGGGCCTGGCCGACCGGGCCGCCGTCGAGGCGGTCGACATCCGGGAGGCGCTCGCCGCCGGTCGTCCGGGCGCCCTCGCCGACGGCTTCGACCTGGCCCTGCTCGCCAACGTCGTCTACTACGTGCCGGTCGACGAGCGGGAGCAGCTGCTGCGCGCGGTCGCCCGCCTGCTCGCACCCGGCGGCGTCCTCGTGGTCGTCACCACCGTGGCCGGGCCGCAGCTGTTCAGCCGGCACCTGGACCTGCTGCTGCGGGCGCAGGAGGGCCGCACGGAGCTGCCCGCCGTCGACGTGCTGCGTGCCCAGCTCCGCGAGGCCGGCCTACAGCCGGGCCCGCCGGAGCGAATCGGACCCCCCGGCGCGGCGCTCCGCGCGGTGATCGCGATCCGCTGAGGACGTCGGTCAGCCGGGGCCCTTCGGGCCGGCGCGCGGGACTGCTCACGGGGCGCGCAGACGTGACGCTCACCGACGAGCGGCCGCGCATGGTCCGCGCCCCCGGCCTGCGCCCGCCATGGCGAGGTCTGACGACCCGAAGGGGTCAGGTCGTGGGATTCGTCACCTGACGCCCGGCGGCGCCGCGCGCACACTCGACGACGTCTCGTGATCGGACGATCACTACACGTACACCCGGCGTGAGCCGGCCTGACCGGGAGTCCTCCTGATGTGCGTACACGCGACCCCCTGTCCCGACGCCGCCAGCGACGCGCGTGACCTCGCCGCCGTCGTGAGCAGCCACCCCGAGCAGGGCTGGAGCCTGCTGTGCAACGGCGTCGTCCTCTTCGACGACGACGGCGAGCTGCTGCCCGACGGCCGCGCGGTCGCCGACCACCACCAGTGGCGGACCGCCGGCCTCGTCTCCGCCTAGCACGACCCCGGCGGAGGCCGTCGCGGCTCAGCCGGTGGCGGCCTGCGCCGCCTCGGCCAGCAGCGCGGTGAACGCCGCCGGGTCCGGCGCGGCCGCGTCGGGCGCCGCGCTCTGCGCCAGCACCAGCCCGCGGGAGCCGTCGACGACGATCCCGACGAGCACGCTCACCGTCTCCTGCCCGGCCCGGTCCACGGTGACCTGGACGCTGGCGCTCTGCTCCCCCAGCTGCGGCACGTCCAGGCGGGTCACCTCGGCGGTCGTGCTCCAGCCCCAGGGACCGGTCGCGCTGACCGACGAGCACTCGGCCAGCAGCTGGTCGACCGGCAGCTGCAGCCCCTCGAGCTGCGGCGAGTCGGCCAGCACCTGCACCGTCTGGGTCTGCGGGGTGCGGGCGGCCTGCGCGGCGAGGGTGAGCCCGTCGGCCTCCTCGTCCCAGTCGGGCAGCGCCTCGAGCACCGCCTGGCAGGCCGCCGGCTCGACGGCCACCTCGTCGTCCACGCCGTCGTGGTCGTGGTCGTGCCCGTGGTCCCCGGGACCCCAGTACCCCCAGCGCCCCGGCCAGCCGCCCCAGCCCGAGCCCTCGGCACCGAGCTGCTCGACGCCCAGCGAGACGACGGTTGCGTCCTCGCCGAACGCCGAGGCCGGCAGCAGCCGGTCGCGCAGGTCACCGCCCGCGCCCCCGTCGGCCGGGGGCGCCGGCGTGGCCGACGGCGCCGGGGACGGGGCCGGCGTCGTGCCGGCCGACGGGGTCGACGACGGCGTCGGGCTCGGCGACGGACTCGGTGCCGAGGTCTCGTCCGTGGCCGCGGCCGGGACCATCGGTCCGGGCTCCCCGGTGGCCGCGCAGCCCGCCGTCAGCAGCGCACCCGCGGCCAGCGCCGCCCCCGTCGCCCGGATCCGTCGCCGCGCCGTCGCCGCCATGCCAGCATGATCCACCCGCGCCACGGCCCCGGTCACCCTCCGGAGGTCGTAACGGGGTCCCCAACGCGGCCCCCTCGGCTCAGGCCGGAGCCCCCACCACGTCGGCGGTGGTGCCGAGGTCGTCGGGGGCGCCCTCCCCGCGGTCGGGGACGTGCGTCCGCGGCGCGTGCGCGGGCGCGGGCTCGGCGAAGGCCTCCGGCGACGGGCACGAGCAGACCAGGTTCCGGTCGCCGAAGGCCTGGTCGATCCGCCGCACCGGCGCCAGGTAGCCCCGAGAGGCCAGCCGCGGCACCGGGAAGACCGCCGCCGACCGCGGGTAGGGCCGCGCCCACTCGCCGGCGAGCATCTTCAGCGTGTGCGGGGCGTTGCGCAGCGGGTTGTCCTCGCGGTCGTACTCCCCCGCCTCGACCTTCGCGATCTCGTCGCGGATGGCGACCATCGCCTCGACGAACCGGTCGAGCTCGTCCTTGTCCTCGCTCTCGGTGGGCTCGACCATCAGCGTGCCGGCCACCGGGAAGCTCATCGTCGGCGCGTGGAAGCCGAAGTCGACCAGCCGCTTGGCGATGTCGTCGTTGGTGATGCCGGTGGCCCGGGTCAGCGGCCGGATGTCGAGGATGCACTCGTGGGCGACCAGCCCGCCGGCGCCGGTGTAGAGCACCGGGAAGTGCTCGCGCAGCCGCGCGGCCAGGTAGTTCGCGCCCAGCACCGCGTGCTCGGTGGCCCGCTGCAGCCCGTCGGGGCCCATCAGCCGCAGGTAGGCCCAGGAGATCGGCAGGATCCCGGCCGAGCCGAACGGGGCCCCGGACACCGCCGGGCCCTGCCCGCCGGTGTCGGCCAGCGGGTGCCCGGGGAGGAAGGGCACCAGGTGCTCGCGGACGCCGATCGGGCCGACGCCGGGCCCGCCGCCGCCGTGCGGGATGCAGAAGGTCTTGTGGAGGTTGAGGTGGCTGACGTCGGAGCCGAAGCGCCCCGGCCGGGCCAGCCCCACCATCGCGTTGAGGTTGGCGCCGTCGACGTACACCTGGCCGCCGGCGTCGTGCACCGCCGCGCAGATGTCGCGGATGTCGGTCTCGAACACCCCGTGCGTCGACGGGTAGGTGATCATGATCGCGGCCAGCCGCTCGGCGTGCTGGTCGATCTTCGCCCGCAGGTCGGCGACGTCGACGTTGCCCGCCTCGTCGCAGGCCACCACGACCACCCGCATCCCGGCCATGACCGCGCTCGCGGCGTTGGTGCCGTGCGCGGACGACGGGATCAGGCAGACGTCGCGGTGCGACTCACCGCGGGAGGCGTGGTAGCCGCGGATGGCCAGCAGCCCGGCGAACTCGCCCTGCGAGCCGGCGTTGGGCTGCACGCTCACCGCGGCGTAGCCGGTGATCTCGGCCAGCCAGGTGCACAGCTCGTCGATCAGCTGCCGGTAGCCGCGGGTCTGCTCGGCCGGGGCGAACGGGTGCACCCCGGCGAACTCCGGCCAGGTGATGGCGGCCATCTCCACGGCGCTGTTGAGCTTCATCGTGCACGAGCCCAGCGGGATCATCGTGCGGTCGAGCGCGAGGTCCTTGTCCGACAGGGACCGCAGGTAGCGCATCAGCGCCGTCTCCGAGCGGTGCGCGGAGAAGACCGGGTGGGTCAGGAACGGGGTGCGGCGGCGCAGCGCGTCGGGCAGCGCGTCCGGGCCGTCGTCGTCGAGGGCGGCCTCCAGGGCGGCGTCGTCGCTGTCGACCCCGAAGGCCTCGGCGACCAGCCGCAGCACCGCCGGCGTCGTCGTCTCGTCGCAGGCGACGGCGACGGTGTCGGCGTCGACCCGGCGCAGGTTGACCCGCCGCGCCGCGGCGGCCGCGACGACGGCGTCGGCCCGGCCGGGCACGCGGGCCTGCACGGTGTCGAAGAACTCCCCGTGCACGACCTCGATGCCGCCGGCGCGCAGCCACCCGGCCAGCGCCAGGGCGCTGCGGTGCACCCGGGCGGCGATCGCGGTCAGTCCCTCGGGGCCGTGGTAGACGGCGTAGGCGCCGGCCATGACCGCGAGCAGCACCTGGGCGGTGCAGATGTTGCTGGTCGCCTTCTCGCGGCGGATGTGCTGCTCGCGGGTCTGCAGCGCCAGCCGGTAGGCGACGTCGCCGTCGGCGTCCACCGACACCCCGACCAGCCGGCCGGGCAGCTGGCGGGCCAGCCCCTCGCGGACCGACAGGTAGCCGGCGTGCGGGCCGCCGTAGCCCAGCGGGACGCCGAAGCGCTGGGTGCTGCCGCAGGCGACGTCGGCGCCCCACTCCCCCGGCGCCTCGAGCAGGGTGAGCGCGAGGACGTCGGCGGCGACGACCACCGACGCCCCGGCGGCGTGCGCGGCCTCGGCCAGCGCCCGGTGGTCGCGGACCGCGCCGCTGGCCCCGGGGTAGGACAGCAGGACGCCGAACGCGCCGGCCTCGGGCAGGTCGGCCGGCCAGCCGGCGGAGAGGTCGGCGACGTGCAGGGGGATCCCGAGGGGCTCGGCGCGGGTGCGCAGCACCGCGAGGGTCTGCGGCAGCGTGTCGGCGTCGACGACGAACACCGCGCCGGGCTTCGCGCGACCGGCCCGGCGCACGAGGGTCATCGCCTCGGCCGCGGCGGTGGCCTCGTCGAGCATCGAGGCGCCGGCGACGGGCAGGCCGGTGAGGTCGGCGACCATCGTCTGGAAGTTCAGCAGCGCCTCGAGCCGGCCCTGGCTGATCTCGGGCTGGTAGGGCGTGTAGGCGGTGTACCAGGCGGGGTTCTCGAGGATGTTGCGCTGGATGGCCGCCGGGGTGACCGTGCCGGAGTAGCCCAGGCCGATCATCGGGGTGAAGACCTCGTTGGCGGCGGCCCGCTCGCGCAGCTCGGCGAGGACGGCGGCCTCGTCGGCGGCCGGGGGCAGGCTCAGCGCGTCGCGGTCACGCACCGCCTCGGGCACGGTCGCGTCGACCAGTGACTGCAACGAGTCGTACCCGACCGCCTCGAGCATCGCGGCGGTCTCGTCGGCGCGCGGGCCGATGTGCCGGGCCGCGAACGAGCCCGCGGGGCTCAGCGCACGGAGTGACGGGAGGGGGCCAGCAGCAGCGTCCGCCATTGCCACGACGCTACCAGCGGGGTGCGGCACACCCGCGGCGGCGACCAGCGACGGCGACCAGCGACGGGGGCGATCAGCGTCGATCGACGATCAGCCTCCCTGATCGTGCGGCGTCCTCCCGCACGTCCCACCGTGAGGGAGGACGCCCGACGACCAGGTCACCTGATCGTCGGACAGCGCCGCCGAGGGCCGCCGAGGGCTACGCGGTCTGCGCGCGGCGACGGCGGCGCATCGCCAGCTCGTCGTCGGCGGCGTGCAGCGGGGCGCCGTCGAGCCGCTCGGCGGGGAGCTCGGCGAGCTCACCGGAGAGCTCGCGCAGCGCGCCGGAGACGGCGATGCCGAAGACGCCCTGGCCGCCGGCGAGCAGGTCGACGACCTCCTCGGCCGACGTGCACTCGTAGACCGTCGCCCCGTCGGAGAACAGCGTGACGTTGGCGAGGTCCTTGATCCCGCGGTTGCGCAGGTGGTCGACGGCCTTGCGGATGTTCTGCAGCGACACACCGGTGTCGAGCAGCCGCTTGACCACCTTCAGCACCAGGATGTCGCGGAACGAGTACAGCCGCTGGGTCCCCGAACCGGTCGCACTGCGGACCGAGGGGGCGACCAGGCCGGTACGGGCCCAGTAGTCCAGCTGGCGGTAGGTGATCCCGGCGGCGGCACACGCCGTCGGGCCGCGGTACCCGACGAGGTCGGTGTCGACCTCGTCGTAGTCCGTGGCCCCCACGGCGGCGTCGCTGAAGAGCTGACCCTGGGAGCCCTCGCTCTGGTCGCTCACGTCAGCGGTCCTCCTTCGCGTGCCGTCGCGGTCGCGGCGGCCGTCCCGGTCCGATCCGCTTCCCCACGGATCACACCGGTGTTGTCCGCGACCGTAAGCCGGGCCCACAGGGCGGTCAACTGACGCGGGCGGCGTGTCGCAGCACTCACCCCGACCGGGTGGTATCGGCAGGAGCGGCGCCGGACTCCAGTCGGTGTGCGCAGGACGGGACGCGTGTGACGAACGGGGCGGGTGGGACCCCACCCGTCCCGTCACGGTCAGCCGCCGGACCCCGAACCCGCGCCGAAGTCCTCCGGCGAGATCTGGTCGAGGAACTCGCGGAACTTCTCGACCTCGTCCTCCTGCTCGTCGGGGATCTCGATCCCCACCTCGTCGAGCAGCTCCTCGGCGCCGAAGATCGGCGCCCCGGTGCGGACAGCGAGGGCCACCGCGTCCGACGGGCGGGCGCTGACCACCCGGTCGTCGCCGAAGACGAGCTCGGCGATGTAGATGCCGTCGCGCATCTCCGTGATGTTGACCGCCTCCAGCGTGGCGCCGAGGGCGCGCACGACCTCGCGCAGCAGGTCGTGGGTCATCGGCCGGGCCGGCCGCACCCCCTGCTGCTCGAAGGCGATCGCGGCGGCCTCCACCGCACCGATCCAGATGGGGAGGTACCGCTCCCCCTCCGTCTCCTTCAGCAGCAGGATCGGCTGGTTGCCGGGCAGCTCGACCCGGACCCCGACGACTCTGAGTTCCTGCACCGTGTTGCTCCTCAGCTGCGGCGGTACGGGTGGACACCGGTGCGGCGCGAACGGCGGGCCCTCCGGCGGCCAGTCCACCGTACGCCCGACTCAGGGACCCAGGACGTCCCGGAGTCGTGCTTCCAGGAGGGCGCGGTGCAGCTGCGCGGAGAGGGCCGAGAGCTCGGTCAGCTTCTCGGTGGCGCGGGCCCGGGCGTCCTCGGCGCGCGAGCGCAGCACCGGCGCGACGAGCTGCTCGACCAGCGCGGCCTCCCGCTCGGCGCCGGTGCGGAACACCCGCAAGTGGCGCGGTTCGATGCCGTGCCGGGCCAGGCCCGCGGCGGCCCGCGCGATCGGCAGGTCACCGGCCGGGTGCCGCCCGTCGGCGTCGGGGAGCAGCAGGCCGAACTGCACGCAGTCGGCCAGCTGCCCCTGCTCGAGGCCGGCCGCCCGGGCGAACTCGGCGGCGTCCAGGGAGCCGGCGTCCGGAGCCTCGGTGGCGTCGGTGGCGCCCCCGGCGCCGGCAGCCGGGGCGACCGGCGCCGGGGCCGCCGGCGCGGGCGGGACCGCGGTCCCACCCGCGCCGGGCACCGGCTGCCCCCGGTCCAGCGCGTCGAGGTGCTCCTTGATCACCCGCAGCGGCAGGTAGTGGTCCCGCTGCGCGGTGAGCACGTAGCGCAGCCGGTCGACGTCGGCCCGGGAGAACTTCCGGTACCCCGACGGCGTCCGCTGCGGGGAGACCAGCCCCTCGCTCTCGAGGAACCGGATCTTGCTGATGGTCACGTCGGGGAAGTCGTCGCGCAGGGCGGTGAGCACCGCCCCGATCGTCAGGCGCGGGGTCCGCGCGTCCGCGGCGCCGTCCCCGGACGCGCCGGCGGGCGCTCCGGACACCGGATCAGCGGACCACGTCAGCGGGCGGAGTGCTCGCCGGTGCGCGGGCCGGTCAGGTAGACGAGACGGAACTTGCCGATCTGCACCTCGTCACCGCCGGCGAGGGTGGCGACGTCGACCGGCTCGCGGTTGACGTAGGTGCCGTTGAGGCTGCCGACGTCGTGCACCGAGAAGCCGCCGCCCTCGCGGTGGAACTCCACGTGCCGGCGGCTGACGGTCACGTCGTCGAGGAAGATGTCGCTGTCGGGGTGCCGGCCGGCGGTGGTGACGTCCTGGTCGAGCAGGAACCGGCTGCCGGCGTTCGGGCCGCGCTTGACCACCAGCAGCGCCGACCCGGCGGGCAGGGACTCCACGGCCCCGGCGTGGGCGTCGGCGCCGGGCTCGACGACCTCGGGGACGTCGCCGGTGTCCTCGCCGCCGACCTTCGGGATCACGCTGGTCGACTCGCCGACGCGCTCCTGGGAGAGGGCGGCGCCGCACTGCGCACAGAAGCGACTGCCCTCGGGGTTGTCGTGGCCACAACGAGTGCAGTGCACGTCTGTTCTCCTCCGGTGCAGGGGGCACCGCCGCGACGCGAGTGGCTGCCGCGGGCGGCCGGCGGACGACGGCCCGGTCGGTGCCGTCGTGGTCGGCTGCCGTGCGGCGCACGGCGGGCCGTTGGTCATGGAACCAGCGGTCGTGTCGAGGGTCAACCGGGCGTCGGGGGCGACGCCACACCTGTCCCACGGGCCCGGCGGGGGCCGTTCCCGCGGGGCAGTCTAGTGATCGTCCCGGGGCGGCCGAGGGCGGTGGGGGCGGTCAGGACGCGTCGACCAGCGCCTGGTAGGCGGCCGCGTCGAGCAGGTCGGCGGTGGGGTCGCCGCCGTCGCCGGGCACGGTGATCTCGACCAGCCAGCCCTCCCCGTAGGGATCGGCGTTCACGGTCTCGGGGGCGTCGGTGAGGGCCTCGTTGACCGCCGTGACGGTGCCCTCCACCGGGGAGTAGACGTCGGAGACCGACTTGGTCGACTCCACCTCACCGATGGGGTTGCCGGGGCCCACCTCCTCCCCCACCGCGGGCAGCTGGACGAACACGATGTCGCCCAGGGCGTCCTGCGCGTGGTCGGTGATGCCGACCCGGACGACGGTCCCCGCACCTCCGCTCCCCTGCACCAGCGCCCACTCGTGCTGGTCGGTGTAGCGGCGGTCGTCGGGCGTGGTCATGCGGCGTCGTCTCCGATCGGGGTGGGGTGGTACCGGCGCCGCGGGGCCGCGGGTCAGTCGCCGGGGTCGGGCTGAGCGTATTGAGGCTCGTCGAGGGGCCGCAACGCGTCGACGACGACCCGGTCGCGCTGCTCGATGTCCACGCTGCCGCCCTGCCGGCCGACCCGGTCGACCACGCCGCCGGGGATGCTCATCGCCGTCCGCAGGTCGGCCGCGGAGCCGATGACCACGATCTCGTAGGGGGCGCTCACCGGCCGGCCGTCGACGCGCAGGTCGCCCGGACTGCCGGTGACGGCGGTGGAGACGCCCACCCGGACACCGTCGATCTGCATCGTCTCCGCGCCGGCGCCGCGCAGCTCCTGGATGGCGTCGAGCAGGTCGGCCACCCGCACCCGGCCCTCCGGGTCGCGGACGGTGACCACCAGACCCGGGCCCTCGGCGGCGACGGTGCCGTTGAGGACGGCGAGCGCCTCGGCGCGGGAGCGGGCGTCCTCGAGCGCGGCGGCCGAACGGCTGTCGGTGTCGGACAGGTCGCGCAGCGCGCCGCGCTGGTCGGCGATCTGCGCCCGCAGCCGCTCCTCCTGGCCGTCGAGCTCGTCGAGGATGGCGACCAGCTCCTCCTCCCGGGCGCCGGCGAGGGCCTCGCCGGTGCCGGTGCTGCGCACCTGGACGGCGATCGCGAACCCGAGCAGGACGGTCAGCACGGCGATCAGCGAGGCCGCGACCAGCGACTGGCGCCGCCGGGGCCGGCCGCCGTCGGCGGGCAGGCCGGCCGGCGCGGCACCGGCGGGCCCGGGGTCCTCCGCGGAGGGCTCCTCGGCGGGCCCGTCGGCAGGACCGTCCGTGACCTCCGGGGTGCCGACGGCGTCCGGGGTGTCCGGCACGTCGGGCGCGTCGGGGACGTCGGGCGCGTCGTCCGGACGCGGGGTGTCGCTCATGCCCGGAACAGGTGCCGGCGGATGGCCGCGGCGTTGCCGAAGATGCGGATGCCGAGCACGACGACCACGGCCGTGGACAGCTGCGCGCCCACGCCGAGCTGGTCGCCGAGGAAGACGATCAGCCCGGCGACGACGACGTTCGACACGAACGAGATGACGAACACCTTGGCGTCGAAGATCCCGTCGAGGCGGGCGCGGGCACCACCGAACACCGCGTCGAGGGCGGCGACCACCGCGATCGGCAGGTAGGGCTGCAGCCACAGCGGCACGGTGGGGTCGAGGACGAGGCCGAGCGCGATGCCGACGGCCAGGCCGATGACGGGGATCACGGTCAGTCCCCCGTCCCGCCGGGTGCCCCGGCCGGTTCGCCGGTGGCGGGCGTGGCGGATCGCAGTTCGGGGGTCCCCCCGGCGGGCACGGACAGCTCGTCCTCCTGGGCGAACTCGAAGCGCAGGCCGTAGACCTCGGAGATGGCGGCGAGCGCGCCGACCTCGGGGCTGGCCAGGAACCGCGCCCGGAGGTCGTCCGGGTCGCCGATCGCGCTGACGAGATAGGGGTTGGTCACCGGGCGGAAGTCGACGAGGACCGCCTCACCGGCGAAGCGGATCGCGGTGGTCGGGCCCAGCCGCTGGCCGTTGATGCTGACCGCCTCGGCCCCGGAGGCCCACAGCGCGTTGACCACCAGCTGCAGGTCGCCGTCCTGCACGCGGCCGCGGGCGTCCGCCTCCGCCGAGCCGCCCACGGGATCGGCGTCGGCATCGGGCTCGGCGTTGGCGAGGGTGACCACCAGCCCCGGGCCGCTGACGGCCACCAGCCCGGCGGCCAGCTCGGCGGCGTCGAGGTCGTCGATGGCGCGCTGCCCGACGGCGCTGGCGGCCAGCGCGTCCGCCCGCGCGTCGGTGACCCGGTCGCGCAGCTGCTCGAGCTCGGCGGTCAGGTCGCCGGTGGTGGCCGACTGCGCCTCGATGTCCTCCACCAGCTCGGCGCGGACCTGCTCCCGGCCCTCGGCGCCGGACGCGGCCTGGTCGTAGGTCACCGCCGCCAGCAGGCCGGCGCCGGCCATGGTGGCGGCGACGGCGAGGGCGCCCGCGCGGCGGCGCCGGGCCGGGCCGGCGGGCTCACCGGCGGCCTCCCGGTCCCGGCGGGCCTGCGCGGCGCGGGCGTAGGCCGGGTCGAGGGTCTCGGCCAGCACCTGGTCGAGCAGCGAGGCGCCCATCGAGCGCGGGCCGCCGCCGCGCCGGGCGACGGTCACGGCGCGGGACGGGTCTCCGCGCCCGCCGCGGCCGGGACCGGGCCGGCCCGGTCGGCGCGCACCAGCCCGAGCACCTGCACGACGTAGAACACCCCGGCGAGCACGTAGAGGACACCGCCCCAGATGGTCAGCGCCCACGCGACCGGCTGCACCCACGCCCAGGCGCCGCCGCCGTCGGCCAGCAGCAGCAGCGGGAAGGCGTAGAGCAGGATGAAGGTGGCCGCCTTGCCCAGGTAGTGGACCTGCAGCGGCGGGTAGCCGTGCCGGCGCAGCACCAGGAGCATGACGCCGAGCACGACCTCGCGGCCGACCAGCACCACGACCACCCACAGCGGGACGACGTCGCGCAGGACGAAGGCCACCAGCGTGGCGACGATGTAGAGCCGGTCGGCGGCGGGGTCGAGCAGCGCGCCCAGGCGGCTGGACTGGCCCAGCAGGCGGGCGAGCTTGCCGTCGGCCCAGTCGGTGACGCCGGAGACCATGAGCACGACGACGGCCCACCCGTCGGCCTCCGGGCCCAGCAGCAGGTACAGGAACAGCGGCACGCCGAGCAGCCGCAGCACCGACAGGACGTTGGGCAGGGTCCACACCCGGTCGGGCAGCTCGTTGCGGTCGGCCACCGGGGGCGTCTCCGGCACGGGCGGACCCGCCGACGCCGGGACGGCGGCCGACGGCCCCTGCGACGACGTCACTGCTCCTCCACCCCGGTGCACACCGAGCCCGAGGCTAGTCGAAGGACCCCGCTGCCCCCCGCCACTCGCCCGCTCGTGGCGGGGGGCAGCGGGGCCGCTCCAGCACGTCACCGTCCTCTCCGCTCGCCGCCTCGCGGCGAGCCCCTGCCGCGGAGCCGCTCCCGGCCGGGCGCTAGGCCGGGACGGCGACCAGCGACGCGGGCGCCGGCTCGTGGCCCAGCGGGCGGCGGCTGAACGAGCCGGTGCCGTGGCTGACCGAGCGCAGCGCCCCGGCGTAGCCGAGCAGCTCCATCTCGGGCACCTCGGCGCGGACGGTCGTGCGGTCGCGCTCGGGGTCGGCGTCGCTGCCGGTGACCCGGGCGCGCCGGGAGGACAGGTCGCTCATCACCGCACCGACGTGCTCGCCGGGGACGACGACGTCCACCTCGCACCACGGCTCGAGCACCTTGGTGCCCGCCGCGGCCGCCAGCTCCCGCACGGCCAGCGCGCCGGCGGACTGGAAGGCGGCGTCGGAGGAGTCCACCGAGTGCGCCTTGCCGTCGACGAGCACGAACGCGACGTCGACCAGCGGCCGGTCGTCGTGCACCCCCTTGGCCGCCTGCGCACGGATGCCCTTCTCCACGCTGCCGTGGTACTGACTGGGCACCGCCCCGCCGACGACCCGCTGCTCGAAGGTGATGCCCGACCCGGGCGGCCCGGGCTCGGCCTCCACGACGACGACGGCGTACTGCCCGTGCCCGCCGGACTGCTTGACCAGCCGGCCGGTGGCCTTCGCGGGCCCGGCCAGGGTCTCCACCATCGGCACCCGCACCGGCACGGTGGTCACCGCGACGCCGTGGCGGGTGCGCAGCCGCTCGAGCAGCACCTCGCCGTGCGCCTCCCCCACGCACCACAGCAGCAGCTGGCCGGTGTCGCGGGAGCGCTCGACGCGCAGGGTCGGGTCCTCGGCGGCCAGCCGGGCCAGCGCCGGGCCCAGCCGGTCCTCGTCGGCACGGGAGGCCGCCTCGACGGCGACCGGGTGCTGGGGCACCGGCAGGTCCCAGGGCGGGACCAGCCGCGGGTCGCCGGGCGAGGACAGCGTGTCCCCCGTCTCTGCGGAGGCCAGCCGGGTCACCGCGCACACGTCGCCGGCCGGGCAGGCCGCGACCGGGCGCAGCGCCGACCCCAGCGGGGAGGAGATGGCGCCGACCCGCTCGTCGACGTCGTGGTCGGGGTGACCGCGGTCGGCGCCGCCGTGCCCGGAGACGTGCACGGCGGTGTCCGGGGTGAGGGTGCCGGAGAACACCCGCAGCAGGGACACCCGGCCCAGGTAGGGGTCGGTGGTGGTCTTGACGACCTCGGCGACCAGCGGCCCGTCGGGGTCGCAGGACAGCGGCGGGGCCTTCGAGCCGTCGGGGCGGGACACCGGCGGGCAGCCGTGCTCCATCGGGCACGGGAAGCCGTTGACGACCAGGTAGAGCAACGCGTCGAGGCCGATGTCCTGCAGCGGGGCGGCGCAGAGCACGGGGTGGAAGTGGCCGCGGGCGACCGCGGTCTCCAGGTCGCTCATCAGGTCGCCCTGGACCAGCTCGTCGCCGGCCAGGTAGCGCTCCATGAGCGCCTCGTCCTCGCTCTCGCCGATGATCCCCTCGATCAGCTCGCTGCGGAGCCGGTCGGCGTCGGGGGCCTGCGCGCCGGGCTCGAGCAGGTTGACCACCCCCTGCACCGCGCCGTCCGGGCCGCGGTCGACGAGGTGCACCGGGTAGACGCCGGCGCCGAGCACCGTCTGGCACAGCCGGACGGTCTCCTCGACGTCGGCCCGCGGCCGGTCGAGCTGGGTGACGACGACGGCGCGCGGCATGCCGACCGCGGCGCACTCCTCCCACAGCTGCACGGTGGCCGCGTCGACGCCGCCGACCGCCGAGACGACGAACAGCGCGGCGTCGGCGGCGCGCAGTCCGGCGCGCAGCTCGCCGACGAAGTCGGGACTGCCGGGGGTGTCGAGCAGGGTGATCCGGGTGCCCTCGTGCTCGACGGTGGCCACGCCGAGGGTGACCGAGCGCTGCTGGCGGACCTCGACCTCGTCGCCGTCGAGGCAGGTGGTGCCGTCCTCGATGCGGCCGGCGCGCGGGATCGCGCCGGTGGCGGCCAGCAGGGCCTCGGCGAGGGTCGTCTTGCCGGCGCCGGAGCGGCCGACCAGCGCCACGTTGCGCACCCGGGCGGCCTCGCGCGGGGCGGGCGCCGGGGTGACCTCCTTACCCACGGCGGGCTCCTGCCCGGTGGCCGTCCTGGGCGGGTTCGGGCACGGGGACCTCCCGGGGTCGTCACGGATGTGGTCTGCCTCACAACCCTGCCCGCGCGCCCGCCGCCCGGCAAGCCCCCGCGCTCAGTCGATGGCGGCCGCCCCCACGAGCAGCGGCGCGGTGCTGCCCGCCCAGCCGTCGGGGGTCACGTCGGCGACGGCGACGGTGACGTCGTCGCGGCTGCCCGCGGCCAGCGCGGCGAGCACGAGCCGGGACGCGGCGGCGGCGGGACGGCGCTCGGCGGCCAGCACCCGCCGCAGCGTGTCCGGCGGGACGACGCCCGACAGGCCGTCGGAGCACAGCAGCAGGCGGTCGCCGGGCTCGGCGCGGACGGCGAGCAGGTCGGCGGGCCCGGGGTCCTGCGCGCCGCCCAGGGCCCGCAGCAGGACCGACCGCATCGGCGAGGCGGCAGCCTGCTCGGCGGTCAGCTCCCCGGAGGCGACGAGGGCCGCCACGAGGGTGTGGTCGGTGGTCAGCCGGGTGAGGACGCCGGCGCGCAGGACGTGGGCGCGGCTGTCGCCGACGGAGGCGACGACGAGGCGGCCGTCGCCGGTGAGCACGGCCGCGACGCAGGTGGTGGCCATGCCGGTGAGCGCGGGGTCGGCGGCCGCGGCCGCGCGGACGGCGGCGTCGGCGGCGGCGACCGCGGCGGTCAGGCCGGCGTCGGGCAGGGCGTCGTCGCCGGTGGCGCGCGCGCGGGTGGCGCGCCGGCTCACCTCGGCGACCGCGAGCCGCGCCGCGGTGGCGCCGCCGGCCCCGCCGCCCACGCCGTCGGCGACGACGAGCGCCGTGGGCCCGGCGTACCCGGCGTCCTGCACCTCCCCGCGCGGGCCGGCGAGGGAGGCCGCGGCCGGGTCGAGGACGAGGCCCGCCGGCGGCCCGCCGGTGCGGGGCGGTCCGGGCCGGCCGCCCGGCGCCTCCGCCGTCGGGAACCACGGCAGCGGGACGGAGGGCGCGGTCACGGCGCCCACTGTGGCCCACCGGGCGCCCCGGCGGACGCGGACGGGGGGGGGGGGGGGCCCGGGGGGGGCGCCCCGGGCGGGGGGGGGCGGGGCGGGGGGGGGGGAGTGGGGGGGGGGGGGGGGGGGGGGGGGGGGGG
>NZ_JBJGYY010000045.1:0-35287 GCF_054050235.1 Geodermatophilus sp. SYSU D00696
GGACCCGGAGGAGGGACGCGGGAGCGGGCGACACCCCTCCGGGGCAGAGGCCCCGGGCACTGCCGCGGAAGTCCCCGGGGTCAGGGTGCACTTCCGCGGAAGTGCCCGGGGTCAGGGTGCACTTCCGCGGAAGTGCCCGGGGGTCAGCGGTCGGGGGGCCACCAGGCGCCGTGACGCGGGACGAGGGCGATGCGGTGCTCGCCCCCGTCCGCGGTGGAGACGACCAGCTCGACAGCGGTGATCACCAGCGCCCGGTCGTCGTCGCGCAGGAGCCGGCCGGTCGCCAGGGGGATCGGGGGGAGGACCAGGACGTCCTCGGCCGGCTCGCTGCCCATCGACGCCGTCGTCAGCGCTCGGCGAGCGGGACGAAGGGCCGCTCGGTCTCGCCGGTGTACACCTGCCGCGGCCGGCCGATCTTCGTGGACGGGTCCTCGATCATCTCCCGCCACTGCGCGATCCAGCCGGGCAGCCGGCCGAGGGCGAACAGCACGGTGAACATCCGCGTCGGGAAGCCCATCGCCCGGTAGATCAGCCCGGTGTAGAAGTCGACGTTGGGATAGAGCTTGCGCTCGATGAAGTAGTCGTCGGACAGCGCGATCTCCTCGAGCTGGCGGGCCAGGTCGAGCAGCTGGTTGTCCCCGCCGAGCTTGTCGAGCACGGTGTCGGCGGTGCGCTTCACGATCGCCGCGCGCGGGTCGTAGTTCTTGTAGACCCGGTGGCCGAAGCCCATGAGCTTGACCCCGGGCTCCTTCTTCTTCACCCGCTCGACGAACGCCGGGATGTCGCCGCCCTCGCGCTGGATGGACTCCAGCATCTCCAGCACCGACTGGTTGGCCCCGCCGTGCAGCGGGCCGAACAGCGCGTTGATGCCGGCCGACACCGAGGCGAAGAGGTTGGCGTGCGAGGAGCCGACCAGCCGCACCGTCGACGTCGAGCAGTTCTGCTCGTGGTCGGCGTGCAGCACGAACAGCATGTCCAGCGCCGCGGCCAGGTCGGGGTCGACCTCGTAGGGCTCGGCGGGGAAGCCGAAGGTCATGCGCAGGAAGTTCTCGACCAGGCCGAGGGAGTTGTCCGGGTAGAGGAACGGCTGGCCGACCGACTTCTTGTACGCGTAGGCGGCGATCGTCGGGAGCTTGGCCAGCAGCCGGATCGTGGAGATCTCCACGTGGCGCGGGTCGAAGGGGTCCAGCGAGTCCTGGTAGAAGGTCGACAGCGCGCTGACCGCCGAGGACAGCACCGGCATGGGGTGCGCGTCGCGCGGGAAGCCCTGGAAGAACTGCTTGAGGTCCTCGTGCAGCAGCGTGTGCCGGCGCAGCCGGGCGTCGAACTCGGCCAGCTGGTCGGCCGTGGGCAGCTCGCCGAAGATCAGCAGGTAGGTGACCTCGAGGAAGCTCGCCTTCCCGGCGAGCTGGTCGATCGGGTACCCGCGGTAGCGCAGGATCCCGGCGTCGCCGTCGATGTAGGTGATCGCCGAGGTGCACGCGGCGGTGTTGACGAAGCCGATGTCGAGGGCGACCTGCCCGGTGGTCGCCAGCAGCTTGGAGACGTCGAGCCCGTCGGACCCCTCCGTCGCGGGCACCACGCGCATGGGCAGCTCACCTCCCGGGTGCCGGAGAGATACCTCGGGCGTGCTGTCAGCGGCGGCGGTGGCTGTCTCGGTCATGGTGGTCCGACGCTACTGGCGTCGGGCCCGTCAGACGACACGGACGGTCCTGCCGCGGGGTGGACCGGCGGTCCCGGCCCACCCCGCGGGACCTCAGGGGTGGGTCATCGAGAGGACGTCGAGGGCCTCGTCGAGCTGGGCCTCGGTGAGCTTGCCCTGGTCGACGTAGCCGCGCTCGAGCACCACCTGGCGGATGGTCTTGCGCTCGGCCAGCGACTGCTTGGCGACCTTGGCCGCCTCCTCGTAGCCGATGTACCGGTTCAGCGGGGTCACGATCGACGGCGAGGACTCGGCGTAGGTCCGGCACTGCTCGACGTTCGCGACGATCCCGTCGACGCAGCGGTCGGCGAGGATCCGGCTGACGTTGGCCAGCAGCCGGATCGACTCCAGCACGTTGCGCGCCATGAGCGGCAGCGTCACGTTGAGCTCGAAGACGCCGGTGGTGCCGGCGTAGGTGACCGCGGCGTCGTTGCCGATCACCTGGGCGGCCACCTGGATGACCGCCTCCGGGATCACCGGGTTGACCTTGCCGGGCATGATCGAGCTGCCCGGCTGCAGGTCCGGCAGCTGGATCTCGCCGAGGCCGGTGCGCGGGCCCGAGCCCATCCAGCGCAGGTCGTTGGCGATCTTGACCAGGCCGACGGCGATCGTCTTCAGCTGGCCGGAGGCCTCGACCAGGCCGTCGCGCGAGCTCTGCGCCTCGAAGTGGTCGCGCGCCTCGCGGAGCGGCAGGTCCAGCTCCGCGGCGAGCGTGTCGATGATCGCGGCGGCGAAGCCGGGCGGGGTGTTGATCCCGGTGCCGACGGCGGTGCCGCCCAGCGGCAGCTCGCCGATGCGCGGCAGCGAGGCCTCCAGCCGCTCGACGCCGTACCGGATCGCCGCGGCGTACCCGCCGAACTCCTGGCCCAGGGTGACCGGGGTGGCGTCCATGAGGTGGGTGCGGCCGCTCTTGACCACCTCGGCGAACTCGGTGGCCTTGCGCGACAGCGAGGCCTCCAGGTGCCGCAGCGCCGGGACCAGGTCGCGCACGATCGCGCGGGTGGCGGCCACGTGGATGGCCGAGGGGAAGACGTCGTTGGACGACTGCGACGCGTTGACGTGGTCGTTGGGGTGCACCGACGTGCCCGTGGCCTCGGTGGCCAGCGTCGCGATGACCTCGTTGGTGTTCATGTTGCTCGACGTCCCGGAGCCGGTCTGGAAGACGTCGATGGGGAAGTGCTCGTCCCACCTCCCGGCGGCCACCTCGGCGGCGGCGTCGGCGATGGCGGAGGCGACGTCGCCGTCGAGGACGCCGAGGTCGGCGTTGACCCGCGCCGCGGCGCCCTTGATGGCGGCCAGGGCGGCGATCAGCTCGCGCTCGATGGGCGTGCCGGAGATGGGGAAGTTCTCGACGGCGCGCTGGGTCTGGGCCCGCCACTTGGCCCAGGCGGGGACGCGGACCTCCCCCATGGAGTCGCGCTCGATGCGGTGGTCCTGCTCGGTGGCCACGCTGGCTCCCGTGTGGTGTCGGTGGGATCGGTGCTGCACGCGTGACCCTAAGAGGACCCCCTCGCCCCCCGCCGCTCGCATGCTCGCGGCGGGCCCCTGCGAGGGGGCCGCCGGTGAAGCAGTTGGAGCAGGCCCGGGGTGGGAACCGGGACGGGGCCGGGCGCGGACCTAGCGTGCGCCGGACACCCCGGTCCCAGGAGGCCCCGTGACCCACCCGCACGACCCCGCACCCGGCTCGGTCCCCGTGGGGGGCTGGACGCCCTGGGGGACGTGGGACCCGGCCGCCGGGCAGCCGCCGTCCCCGGCTCCGGCGCCTCCCGTGCCACCGCCGCCGGCCCGGTCCGGTCTGGGCGGCGCCGCGCTCGTCGCCGCCGGGCTGGTGCTCGGCCTGGTCCTGGCCGCCGTCGTCGGCGGGGTGCTGGTCCGCGGTGCGGTCCTGGACGCCGGCCGGGAGGCCGGGGAGGCCGTGGGCGAGTCGGTGTCGGAGGGGCTCTCCGGCGGCTTCGCCGACCCCCTCGCCGCCGGCGGCGGCCTCGGCGAGGTCGAGCAGTCCGCCCCCGTGCCGCCCGGGGAGCTCGGGCCCGACCCGGTGCTCGACGGCTACGCCCAGCAGTGCTTCGAGGGCGACCTGCAGTCCTGCGACGACCTGTACGTCGAGTCCCCGCCGCTGTCGGAGTACGAGGAGTACGGCCTCTCCTGCGGCGGGCGGGTCAAGGCCTGGGCGGTCCCGTACTGCACCGACCTCGACTGAGGCGCCGCCCGCGGCTGCCGTGGGCCCTGGGACGGAGGAGCCGTCGCGCCGCCGTCCCGTGACCCGAACGTGCTTCTCCCCCCTCCCCGCCGGACCTAGCCTGACCTGCGCCAGTGACCTGACCCGAGGAGCTCCCGCCATGTCCCAGCCGCCGTACCCGCCCCAGGGCGGCAACGACCCCTCGGGCCAGCAGCCCGGGCAGCAGGGGTGGGGGCAGTCCGACGACCCGACGCAGCAGCTCGGTCAGCCCGCCCCGCCCACCACCCAGTTCCAGCCCGGTCAGTACGGCCAGCCCGGCGGGGAGCAGCGCGACCCGACCGCACCCTTCGCCCAGCCCGACCCGAACCAGCAGTACGGGCAGCAGTACGGGCAGCAGTACGGCCAGCAGTACGGGCAGCAGCCGGGGTACGACCCGAACCAGCCCTACGGCCAGCAGTACGCCCAGCAGTACGGGCAGCCGTACGGCCAGCAGCCCGGCTACGGCGGCCCGCCCCCGCAGCAGAAGAGCAAGAACCTCGCGGTCGTGCTGGGCGTCGTCGGGGTGCTCGTGCTCGCCGGCGTCGGCGCCCTGCTGTTCTTCCTCCTCCGCGACGACGGGGGCTCGACCGTCGCCGACCCGGCCACCACGACCAGCGCCACGAGGTCGTCGTCCCCGTCGTCCTCGGCGAGCTCGTCGGCGACCTCGTCGTCCCGCTCCTCGAGCCCGTCGTCCTCCAGCCCGTCGGCCCCGTCGTCCCCGGGCGGCGGCGGGTCGCCCGCGGCGCCGGCGCCGCCCACCGGCCTGGGCGACGACCCGACCTTCCAGCCGCTGGCCCAGTCGTGCTTCGACGGGGACCTCGCCACCTGCGACGAGCTGTGGCGCGTGACCCCCGTCGACTCGCCCTACGAGGACTACGCCGGCACCTGCGCCGGCCGGGTCGAGTACGAGGGCGGCGGCACCTGCCAGGCCCGCCTCGGCGACGGCGGGGGGACCGGCGGCACGACGCCGGCCGACCCCACCGCGCCGACCGGCCTGGGCGACGACCCGACGTTCCAGCCGCTGGCCGAGAGCTGCTTCGCCGGTGACTGGACGGCGTGCGACCAGCTGTGGCGCGACACGCCGTCGGGCTCGCCCTACGAGCAGTACGCCGGCACCTGCGCAGGCCGCCTTCCCTACGAGGACCTCGGCACCTGCGAGGACCGGCTGGGCTGAACCACCGTCCGGCGGGCACGGGCCCGGCACCCCTCGGGGTGCCGGGCCCGTGCTCACTCCTCCTCGGAGGAGCGGTCGAAGGGCACCGCCGAGTAGGCGCGCAGCTTCTCCAGCGAGTGCAGGCTGTCGATGGAGCGGATGGTGCCCGAGCGGGAGCGCATCACCAGCGACTGCGTGGTGCAGCCCCCCGCCCGGTACTGCACGCCGCGGAGCAGCTCGCCGTCGGTGATGCCGGTGGCCACGAAGAAGACGTCGCCGCGCACCAGGTCGTCGATCTGCAGCACCCGGTCGAGGTCGTGACCGGCGTCGACCGCCTTCTGCCGCTCCTCGTCGTCCTTGGGCCACAGCCGGCCCTGCAGCGTGCCGCCCATGCACTTGAGCGCGCAGGCGGCGATGATCCCCTCGGGCGTGCCGCCGATGCCCATGAGCATGTCGACGCCGGTGCCCTCCCGGGCCGCGGCGATGGCGCCGGCGACGTCGCCGTCGGAGATGAACTTGATCCGGGCGCCGGCCTCACGGACCTCGTGCACGAGCTGCTCGTGGCGCGGCCGGTCGAGGATGCACACGGTGACGTCGGCGACCGAGCTGTGCTTGGCCCTCGCGACCCGGCGGACGTTCTCCGCGACCGGGGCGGTGATGTCGACGGCGTCGGCAGCGGCCGGACCGGTGGCGATCTTCTCCATGTAGAAGACGGCCGACGGGTCGTACATGGCGCCCCGGTCGGCCACCGCCATGACCGCGATGGCGTTGGGCATGCCCTTGGCCATCAGCGTGGTGCCGTCGATGGGGTCGACGGCGACGTCGCACTCGGGCCCGTAGCCGTCGCCGACCTGCTCGCCGTTGTAGAGCATGGGCGCCTCGTCCTTCTCGCCCTCGCCGATCACGACGACGCCGCGCATGGTCACGGTGCCGATGAGCGCGCGCATCGCGTCGACCGCCGCGCCGTCGCCGCCGTTCTTGTCCCCGCGCCCCACCCAGCGGCCGGCGGCCATCGCGGCGGCCTCGGTGACCCGGACCAGCTCGAGGGCCAGGTTCCGGTCGGGCGCCGGGCGATCGGTGCGGAAGGTGCTCGGGCGGGGGGCCGGGGGCACGGGGCCGTCGGGTACGGGAAGGATCACGGGACCTCCAACGTCGGCGTCGTTGCCGGGTGCCCCACCGTCCCGGCGACCCGGCCCCGGTGCCGGTCGGGCGGGCGGGTGCGCCGGGGTGCAGGGCAGCGGGGGTGTGGATCGGTGCTGCGATCCTAGGGGCATGACCACCACCGGGCCGTCGGGCCGACAGGCCCCCGAGGAGCAGTCCGCGCCGGAGCAGCCGCCGCCGGCGCCGTCCGCCGTCGAGCGGGCCAACCGGATGAGTGCGGCGAACATGGTCCGGTCGCTGCTGCCGCTGGTGGTCATCTGCCTGCTCGTCGTGGGCTGGGTCGCCTTCCGGCAGGGCGAGGTGGACCCGGTCCGACCGATCGACCCCAGCAGCTCGGTGCAGCTGGCCGCGTCCCGCGCGGGCTACACCGTGGAGGCGCCGACCGGGCTGCCCGACGGCTACCGGCCCACCAGCGCCCGTACCGACGCCGGGGAGGCCGGCCAGGGCGCACCGGTGACCCTCGAGGTGGGCTACGTGACGCCGTCGGACGAGTACGCGGGGTTCCTCACCACCGACGACCCCCGCGCCGAGCGGCTGACCGCGGTGCTCGACGGCGCCGAGGAGGACGGCAGCGTCGACCTCGCGGGCCGCACCTGGACCCGGTCGACCAGCACGCGCGGCGAGACGGTGCTGTCCCGGGAGGAGGACGGGGTGACCACGCTGGTCACCGGCTCGGCCGACGACGAGGAGCTGGAGACCGTGGCCGCCTCGCTCGCCCCCGTCGTGGTGCGCTGAGCCCTACTCCTCCCGGTCGCGGGGGCTCGCGGCGGCCAGCCGCTCGCGGGCGCGGTCGAGCCAGTGCCGGCACAGCTCGGCCAGCTGCTCCCCGCGCTCCCACAGCGCCAGCGACTCCTCGAGGGTGAGCCCACCGGCCTCCAGCCGGCGCACCACGTCGGCAAGCTCCTCGCGGGCCTGCTCGTAGGTCTGCGTCGGCTGCTCGGTCGTCGGCTCGCTCACGGCTCCCCATCCTGCCCGTCGACCCGGACGGCCAGCCGCCCACCCGCGACCCGCACCGCCAGCCGCTCGCCGTCGGCCACCTCGCCGGGGTCGCGGACCAGCGCACCGTCGGCCCGCTGCAGCAGCGCGTAGCCGCGCTGCAGCGTCGCCTGCGGCGAGAGGGCGGCGACCCGGGCCCGGGCGTGCTCGAGGTCGCGCTCGGCGGTCTCGACCCGGTGGGTGAGCGTGCGGCGGGCCCGGTCGCGCAGCGCGGCGACGTCGTCGGCCCGGCCGTGCAGCAGCCGCGCGGGATCGGCCAGCACCGGCCGGCTGCGGACGCTGTCGAGCCACCGCTCGGACTGCTCGATCCGGACGGTGAGCAGGTGCCGGGCGCGGGCGCGCAGGCCGTCGACCAGCCGCCGCTGCTCGCCGATCTCGGGGACCACCCGGTGGGCGGCGTCGGTGGGGGTGGCCGCGCGGACGTCGGCGACGTGGTCGACCAGCGTGGTGTCGGTCTCGTGGCCGACGGCGGTGACCACCGGGGTGCGGCAGGCGGCGATGGCGCGGACGAGGCCCTCGTCGGAGAAGGGCAGCAGGTCCTCGACCGACCCGCCGCCGCGGGCGAGGACGATGACCTCCACCTCCGGGTCGCGGTCGAGCCGCTGCAGCCCGTCGATCACCGACGCCGCGGCGTTCACCCCTTGCACCAGGCTGTGGTGCACGGCGAAGCGCACCGCCGGCCACCGCCGCCGGGCGGTGACCAGCACGTCGCGCTCGGCCGCGGAGTCCTTGCCGGTGACCAGGCCGACGACGGCGGGCGCGAAGGGCAGCGGGCGCTTGCGGGCGACGTCGAACAGGCCCTCGGCGGCCAGCAGCCGGCGGATCCGCTCGATGCGGGCCAGCAGCTCGCCCAGGCCGACGGCGCGGATCTCGGTGGCGCGGAGGGAGAACGAGCCGCGGGCGATGTAGTAGTCGGGCCGGGCCCGCACGATGACGCGGGCGCCCTCGGTGAGCTCGAGACCGGGCCGGTCGGCGACGTCGCGGGCGCAGGTGACCGGCACCGACAGGTCGGCGGCGGGGTCGCGCAGGGTCAGGAAGACCGTGGCCGCACCGCGCCGGGACAGCTGGGCGACCTGCCCCTCGACCCACACCTCACCGAGCCGGCCGATCCACTCGGCGACCTTGCGGGCCACCGTGCGGACCGGCCAGGGCGCCTCGGGCGTGGAGGGGGCGGTCATGCCCGCGACTGTGCCAGGCGCTGGTGACGCGCTGGGACGGCCACCCTGCAGGGTCCCGCGCCGAGCCGGCGAGGCGTGGGGGCAGGGGGTCCTTCGTCAGCCGCGGGGCTGGAGCGGGCTGGCGTCGACCGCCTGCTGCTCCAGCTTCTCCAGCCGGTTGCGCAGCATCGTGACGAACTGCGACCGGTTGCGGGTGGCCTCCTCGTAGGCGAGCAGGTCCTGCACGGTGGCGAGCTGGTAGCCGCGCAGCCGCCCGCGCAGCTGGGCGATGGTGAAGGAGTCGTATCCCTCGACCGGCGCGGTCCCGGCCGCCTGCGACCCCGAGACGTCGCTGCCGCCCTGGGCGTCGTCGGTGGGGGCGTCGGACTCGCCGCCCACGGCGTCGACCGCGGCACCCTCGGCGCGGGCCGCGTCCTCCTCGGCGGTGCCGGTCTCGCCGACGTCGGTGCGCACGCCGGTGGCGGCCGCGACCGGGGTGCCGCCCTCGTCGACGGCGGTGTCCTCGGTGGCGGCACCGGAGTCCTCGCCGGGACCGGCCTCGGGCGCGACGACGCCCTCGTCGGTCACCGTGCCCTCGACCGTGGTGACCTGGCCGTCGGGGGTGACGACGTCGACCTCGGCGGCCCCGTCGGTGTCCCGGCCGGCGTCGGGGGCGGAGTCGGCCAGCCCGATGTCGGTGTCCGCGGTGCCGGAGTCGGCCGCGTCGGGCGTCGCCGTGTCGTCGCTGCCCACGTCGGGCGCGCCGGCCAGCTCGCCCACCGGGGAGCCGCCCGGGTCGCTGGCCGCCGGTGCGTCGTCGGTGGCCGGCGCCGCGCCGGTGCCCTCGGCCTCGAGCAGCGCGCTCTCCAGCGCGTCCTCGGCGGTGAGCGCGGAGTCGGCGGCGCCGAGCGCCGCCTCGGCCTCCTCGGCACCCAGGACCTGGTCGGTGACGTCCTCGACCGCGGCGACCACGGCGGCCGGGGACGGGTCCTGCGGCAGGCCGGCGAGCTCGTCGTCGACCAGGCCGGCCGCGTCGGTGTCGACGTCGACCTCCATCACGTCGACCTCGGTGAGCTCGGTGACCGAGTCGGGCTCGGCCAGGGCGGCGGCGGTGTCCTCGACGGCGGCCACGACGGCGTCGGCGGCCGGGTCGCCGGGGAGGGTCGCGACCTCGTCGTCGGAGATGCCGTCCCCGACGGTGTCGACGTCGGGGGCGCGGTCGAAGGCGGAGTCGCGCAGCACGTCGATCGGCTGCGCGACCAGCCCGGCGCCGGCCGGCTGCTCGTCCTCGTCGTCGTCGAAGGTGGCCAGGCCCGGCTCCCGCTCGCCGCGCAGCCCGGTGAGCACCTCGTCCCCGCGGGCCACCAGTCCCGACCACTGCTGCTGCAGCTTCATCGCCGCCTGCAGCGCGATGCCGACGAGGCGCACCGGCAGGCCCGGCAGCGTCCGGGGGAGGCTGCGGACGTCGTCGATGACGGTGGCGGCCAGCCCCACGGTGGCGCGGACGGGCTCGGGGATCTCACGGGACATGCGCCCCAGCCTGCCCCAGCCGGTCGGCGTCGGCACCACGGCCCCGGCCGCTGCCACCCGGTCGGGCGGGTGGGCGTGTCCGGGGTCTCGTCCGCGGTCCCCGCCGGAGCCGGGGCGGCGGCCGGGAGCCGCATACCATCGGGGCATGGCTGATCAGCGCGGACGGGTCCTGCTGGCCGATCCCCGGGGCTACTGCGCCGGTGTCGACCGGGCGGTGGTGGCCGTCGAGCGGGCGCTGGAGATCCACGGCGCCCCGGTGTACGTCCGCAAGCAGATCGTCCACAACAAGCACGTGGTGGCCACGCTCGAGCGGCGCGGCGCGGTCTTCGTCGACGAGACCGACGAGGTGCCCGAGGGCTCGGTCGTCGTCTTCAGCGCCCACGGCGTCTCCCCGGCCGTCCACGAGGAGGCCGCCGCCCGGCAGCTGCGCACCATCGACGCCACCTGCCCGCTGGTGACCAAGGTGCACCAGGAGGCCAAGCGCTTCGCCCGCGACGACTACGACATCCTGCTGATCGGCCACCGCGGCCACGAGGAGGTCGAGGGCACCTCGGGCGAGGCCCCGTCGCACATCCAGCTCGTCGACGGTCCCGACGACGTGGCCGACGTGCAGGTGCGCGACCCGGAGAGGGTCGTGTGGCTGTCGCAGACGACCCTCTCGGTCGACGAGACGCTCGCCACGGTCGACCAGCTCCGGACCCGCTTCCCGGGACTGCAGTCCCCGCCCAGCGACGACATCTGCTACGCCACGCAGAACCGGCAGCAGGCGGTCAAGCAGATGGCGCCCGCCTGCGACCTGGTGGTCGTCGTCGGCTCCACCAACTCGTCGAACTCGGTGCGCCTGGTCGAGGTGGCGCTGGAGGCCGGCGCCCGCGCCGCGCACCTGGTCGACTACGCCAGCGAGATCGACCCGGCGTGGCTCGAGGGCGTGTCCACGGTCGGCGTCACCAGCGGCGCGTCGGTGCCCGAGGTGCTGGTCGGCGAGGTCCTCGACTGGCTGGCCGAGCGCGGCTACCCCGACGTCGAGACGGTCAAGGCCGCCGAGGAGCGGCTGGTGTTCGCGCTGCCGCACGAGCTGCGGCCCCGGCGCGGCGAGTCCGCCCGCCCCACCCGCTGAACGAACGAGAAGGGCCCCCTCCCGGCCGGGTGGGGGGGCGTCTCGTGTCCGGGGGCCGTCAGCGGCCGCGGGCGGCCCAGCGGATGACGGCCAGCACCGCGGCGACGGCGGTGGCGACGGCCATGGTGGGGAAGCCGCGGATGAGGACGGTCGCGATCGTGGCCGGGTTGAAGGTGGCCGACGGGGCCAGGCCGATGTTGACCGCCGCGACCGCCACGAAGACCAGCGGCGGGCAGGCGACCACGGTCAGCAGGTCGCGCCGGCGCACCAGCAGCGTGCCGATGGCGGAGGCCGCGACCAGGGTGACCAGCGTCAGCGTGCCGAGCCCGACGGCGAGGAAGGAGTCGACGGCGCCGCCGGCCAGCGTCATGACGAACACGCCCAGGACCGCGAGGCTGCCGCGCAACCCGCTCGCGCGACCGGCGTGGGGCGGGGTGCCGCGGGACGAGCCGCGCGGACCGCGGGCGGGGCTCCCGGCGCGGCCGGGCTCGCGGGCCGGTGCGGGATCGGCCGGCCGGCCGCGGCGCGGCGGGGTCGTGACGGCGTCGCGGTCGGCGACCGGGGGCACGGGGACCGGGACGCGCTGGGACGGGCGGACCGCCGGGGGCCGCCCGTCGGGCACCGGCCGCCCGTGACCGGCGCCCGCGCCGTGGCCCGGTCCCGCGGGGCGGCCGCGCGGGTGCGGCGGGGGCACCGGCGGCAGCGACATGCGCGAGGCCCGGGCGGGCGTCGCGTCCAGCCGCGGCAGGTCCGGGCGAGGGGCCGGTGCGCCGGCGAGGGGGCGCTGGCGGCGGCTCCCGCTGTCGTGCCAGGTGTCGGCTGCGCTCGCCGAGGCCATGGCCACCTCCCCGTTCGGTCCGGCCTGCCCGTGCCGGGCCGGTGTCGTGCTCACGGTAGCGAGGGGACCCCGCCCGCAGGGGCACCGCGCGGTGTCGATTCACGACAGGTCGCCGTGTCGATTTGGCAACTCTGGTGCAGGGGCGGGGTCGGTGTGACGGAGGGGTCCACTGCGACCGCCGGGACCCCGGCCGCCACGTGCTCCGGCCGGTCAGCCGCCGTCGGTGAGCCGCCAGCGCAGCGGGACGTCGTCGACGGCGGGGGCGGCGTCGTCGTCCGGGTCGTCGGTGGCCGGGCGCAGCTGCCGGACCACCGCCTCCACCTCGGGCGGGGACGGCACCGCTGTCTCGCCCACGCCGAGGTCGTCGAAGCGGCGGGCGGCGGCGAGGACGGAGCGCTCGTAGGAGCCGACCGTCTCGTTGTAGCGGGTGAGCGTGGTGCCCAGGGCCGCGCCCAGCCGGGTCAGGTGCCCCGACAGCGTGGTGAGGCGGGCGTGCAGCCGGCGGCCGACCTCGATCACCTGGTCGGCGTCGCGCGCCAGCCGCTCCTGCCGCCACGAGTGGGCGACCGTGCGCAGCAGGGCCAGCAGCGTGCTGGGGGTGGCGATGACGACGTCGCGGCCGAAGCCGTACTCCAGGAGCGCGGGCTCGGCCTCCAGAGCCGTGGTGAGGAAGCCGTCGGAGGGGACGAACAGCACGGTGAACGGCGCCGCGGGCCGGAACGCGGTGGGGTAGCGGCGGGCGGACAGCGCGTCGACGTGCGCGCGCAGCTGGCGGGCGTGCGCCGCGACGCGCTGGACGCGGACGGCCTCGTCGGTGGCCTGCACCGCCTCGATGTAGCCGGTGAAGGGCACCTTCGCGTCGACCACGACCTGCCGGCCGTCGGCGAGGGTGACCACGAGGTCGGGCCGGACGCCGGCGCCCTCGTCGTTGGTGGACGAGGGCTGCTCGACGAAGTCGCAGTGCTCGAGCAGGCCCGCCACCTCGACGACGCGGCGCAGCTGCACCTCGCCCCAACGGCCCCGGACGTGCGGGGTGCGCAGCGCGGTGACCAGCGCCGCCGTCTCCTGGCGCAGCAGCGCGCTGGTCTGCCCGACGGCGCCCATCTGCTCGCGCAGCTCGCCGTGGGCGGTGGCGCGGTCCCGCTCGATGCCGGCCAGCAGCCGGTGCAGGTGGTCGAGCGACTCGTGCACCGGCTCGAGCCCGTCGTCGGCCGGCCGGCGGCGCGACACCAGCGCGACGACGCCCAGCGCGACGGCGGCCCCCAGCAGCGCGCCGAGCAGCAGGCCGAGCAGGAGGGAGGCGGCGTCCACGGCGAGCAGCGTGCAGGACGCCACCGACATCTCCCGGGAGGCGCTCAGGCATGGGAAGCGATCCGCACGTCCCGGGCCTCGGGACGTGCGGATCGCTTCCGATGCCTCACGCGGGGACGGGGGCGTGCTCCGCCTCGTGGTCGAGCAGCCAGCGCTTGACCGGGGTGCCCCAGCGGAAGCCGCCGAGGCCGCCGTCGGAGCCGAGCACCCGGTGGCAGGGCACGAACAGCGCGGCGGCGTTGCGGGCGCACGCGTTGGCCGCGGCGCGCACCGCGGCGGGCCGGCCGCAGCGGGCGGCGAACGCGGCGTAGGTGTCGGGCTGCCCGGCGGGGACGGTGCGCAGCACGTCCCAGGCGTCCTCGAGGAACGGCCCGGAGCGCTGCCGCACCGGGACGTCGTCGATGGCGCCGAGGTCACCGGCGGCGTGCGCCTCGACGGCGTCGAGGACCGGCAGGTGCTCCACCCGCTCGACCCAGGTCGGCCGCAGCGTGCGGTGGACGACGGGCAGCAGCTCGGCGACGTCGCCGGTCCAGCCGGCGGCCAGGACGACGTCGCCGCCGTCGGGGCCGGGGGTGACCACGACGGTGAACGGGCCGGGCGGGGTGGCCACGGTGGCGTAGCGGGCGGACTCGGTCATGACGCACTCCGATCGGGGAGGGGGACGGGGGCGGGGGAGCGGGAGAAGAGGGACGGCGCGGCCAGTGACCACAGGTGCATGACCGCGTAGGAGCGCCACGGCCGCCAGCGGGTCGCGGCGTCGGCGTCGGAGCTGCCCAGGGCGGCCAGCGAGCGGCGCAGCGCGAGGTCGCCGGGGAGCCAGACGTCGGGGTCGCCGAGGCCGCGCATCGCCACGACCGCCGCCGTCCACGGGCCGATGCCGGGCAGGGCGAGCAGGTCGCGGACGGCCTCCTCGCGGTCGCAGCCGGGGTCGAGGGCCACCCGGCCCTCGGCCAGCGCCGCGGCCAGCCCGGTGAGGGTCCTGCTGCGGGCGCCGGTCAGCCCGACCGCGGACAGGTCGGCCGCGGCGAGCGCCTCCGGCCGCGGGAAGGCGTGGGTGAGCGTGCCGACCGGCTCGGCCAGCGGCGTGCCGGCCAGCGCCAGCACCCGCGCGGTCAGCGTCCGGGCGCCGGCCACCGACACCTGCTGGCCGAGGACCGCGCGCGCCGCCGTCTCCGGGGCGTCGGGGGAGGCCGGCACCCGGCGGCCGGGGGCGCCGGCGACCAAGGGCGCCAGTGCCGGGTCGGCACCGAGGACGTCGTCGACGGCGGCGGGGTCGGCGTCGAGGTCGAGCAGTCGCCGGCAGCGGGGGACGGCCGCGCGCAGGTCGCGCAGGTCGGTCAGCAGCAGCCGGGCGGTCACCGCCGGCCCGCCGTCGGGCGCCGGGGAGAGCCGGACGACGCCGGGGCCGCCGGGCAGGTCGAGGACGCGGGAGAACGTCGTCCCGTCCCACTCCTCGAGTCCGGGCACGGCGTGCGCGCCGAGGAACAGCAGCACCTCGGCCGCGTCGAACGGGGCCCGCGCGGCCAGCCGGAGGGTCAGCCAGCCCGGCGTGCCGCCGTCGCTGCCCCGCCGGCGGCTGCGCAGCTCGCTGGGGGTGCAGGCGAAGACCTCCCGGACGGTGTCGTTGAACTGCCGGATGCTGGCGAACCCCGCGGCGAAGGCGACGTCGGCCATCGGCAGGTCGGTGGTCTCGATGAGCACCCGGGCGGTCTGTGCTCGCTGGGCGCGGGCGACGGCGAGCGGCCCGACGCCGAGCTCGCCGACCAGCAGCCGGTGCACCTGGCGCTCGGAGTAGCCCAGTCGCGCCGCCAGCCCGGGGACGCCGGCCCGCTCGACCTCGCCGTCGGCGATCAGCCGCATGGCCCGGGCGACGACGTCGGCGCGCACGTCCCACTCCGGGGAGCCGGGGACGGCGTCGGGACGGCAGCGCCGGCAGGCGCGGAAGCCGGCCGCCTGCGCGCCGGCCGCGGTGCCGAAGAAGGTCACGTTGGCCGCCGCGGGCGTGCGGGCCGGGCAGGAGGGTCGGCAGTAGATGCCGGTGGTGCGGACCGCGGTGAAGAACCAGCCGTCGAAGCGGGCGTCCCGGCTGGTCACCGCGCGGTAGCAGCGCTCGGCGTCGAGAGAGGCGGTCACGGCATCGAGCATGACACCGCGCGAGGGCGGGCACTGGCGGCTTTCGGACGCGGCCGTCGAGCGGTGTCCGCGTGCGCCTGTCGGTCCCCCGCAGGAGACTGCCCGCACCGCCGGGCTGCCCGCCCGCGCCGCCGACCAGGGGGAACCGTGATCGATCCGTCCGTGCCCGCACACCCGCGCCCGCGCCAGCGGGTGCGCTCCACCGGCCGCCAGGTGGTGGTCTTCGCCGATACGGCCGACGAGCCGGTGGACTGGTCGGCTGCCGGGATCTCCGACGTCGCCGACTCCCGCGACTTCACCGCCGGCCGGGTGCCCGCCCAGGCCCTCCGCGAGGCCGGGGCCACCGTGTTCGCCCGGCTCGGCATCGCCGTGGTCGCCGCCCCGGCCGAGCAGGTGACCGCGCTGCGCCGGCCCGTGCTGTCGGTGTCGCCCGAGCTGGTCCACCACGTCCTGCCCGACGACGCCTACGTCCGCGGCTACCGCGACGGCGTCGACGACCTCGCCGGCCGGCTGGTCGGCACCGGCGGCGGGGACGGCGCCGCGCCCGCGCCGCCGCCGTTCGAGGACACCGCCGCGGCCACCTGGGGCGTGCAGGCCGTCCAGGCTCCGACCTCGCCGTTCACCGGCCGCGGGATCCGGGTCGCCGTCCTCGACACCGGCCTCGACCTCGCCCATCCCGACTTCGCCGGCCGCACGGTCACCGCGGAGTCCTTCGTGGCCGGGGTGACCAGTGCGCAGGACGGGCACGGTCACGGCACGCACTGCGCCGGCACGGCCTGCGGCCCACGGGTGCCCCCGGCCGGACCGCGGTACGGCATCGCGTCGGAGGCCGAGCTCTACGTCGGCAAGGTGCTCAGCGACGAGGGCAGCGGCGAGGACGGTGGCATCCTGGCCGGCATCGACTGGGCGGTGGCCAACGGCTGCGCCGTCGTCTCGATGTCCCTGGGCGCCGACGTGGCCGAGGCCCACCCGCCCTACTCGGCCGCCGGCCGGCGGGCGCTGCAGCAGGGGTCGCTGGTCATCGCCGCGGCCGGCAACAACGCCGACCGGGAGAACGGCGAGTACGGCTTCGTCGGCGCCCCGGCCAACAGCGTCGAGATCGTCGCCGTCGGCGCGCTCGACCCCCGCCTGGCCACCGCCTGGTTCTCCGCCCGCAGCCTGGCCGCTCCCGGCGGCGAGGTCGACGTCGCCGGCCCCGGCGTGGACGTGCTCTCGACCTGGCCCATGCCGGCCCGCTACGAGACGATCAGCGGCACCAGCATGGCCACGCCGCACGTCGCCGGGCTGGCCGCCCTGTGGGCCGAGGCGACCGGCCGGCGCGGCTACGAGCTGTGGGCCACCCTCACCCAGGCCGCCCGGCGGCTGCCCGAGCCGTCGGTCGACGTGGGCAGCGGGCTGGTGCTCGCGCCGCAGGAGGGTGCCGGCAAGGCCTGAGACCGGGCCCGGGACGGCCCGGGGCGGCCTGGAGCGGCGTAGCCTCCCGCCGTGGACACCCCGCTGGCGCGGTTCAGCGTGACCGTCGACGACGGGCACCTGGCCGACCTCGACTCGGTGGCCCGGGCGCTGCGCGACTCGGGCATGCACGTCGACCGGGTGCTGGGCACCCTCGGGCTGATCACCGGCGAGGCGCCGGTCGCGGCCCGGCCGGCGCTGCTCGCCGTCCCGGGCGTGACCTCCGTCGACGAGCAGCTGCGCGTCCAGCTGCCGCCCCCGGACGCGCCGGTCCAGTAGTCCCGGGGACCCTGCCGGGCCGCCGCGCGTTGGGCCGGGTGTGCCGCCGACCGGAGAGGGGGAGCCGCCGGGCCCCGCGACCACGCGGCCGCGCGTCGTCCTCGTGCTGCTCGCCGTCGTCCTGCTGGCGCTGGGGGCGGTGCTGGTGACCCGGCAGACCGCCGGTGAGTCCCCGCCCTCCGCGGAGTGCGCGGCGGCGGAGCCGGCGGTGCGGATCGACCCGGCCGCGGTGCCCGCGGGCCCGGTCGCCGGGTACGCGGGGGAGCAGCTGGCCAACGCGGCGGCGATCGTCAACGCCGCGGCCGACCTGGGGCTGGACACCTGCGCGCAGGTCATCGGGGTCATGACGGCGATGGGCGAGTCCTCGCTGCGCGTCCTCGACCACGGGGACGCCGCCGGTCCGGACTCCCGTGGGCTGTTCCAGCAGCGCGACAACGGGGCGTGGGGCTCCTACGCCGACCGGATGGACCCGGCGACCAGCGCCACGAACTTCTTCCGGGCCCTGCAGGAGGTCCCCGGCTGGCGCGCGCTGCCGCCGACCATCGCCGCGCACCGCACCCAGCGCAACGCCGACCCGTACCACTACCAGCGCTACTGGGGTCCCGCCGTCGAGGTGGTCGGCGCGCTGGCCGGCCGGCCGGTGCTCGGCTCGGGCTCCTGAGGCCGGCGCTCGACGAGCACCGCGATCCCGTCGAGCAGCCGCGCCAGCCCGAACTCGAACGACCGCTCGGGGGCGTAGCCGCCCAGCTCCGCCCCGGCCACCGGCCCCACCCGTGCCGCGGTGGGGTACCGCTCGGGGTCGAACACCTGCTCCACGTAGGGCTCGGTGGCCGCCCACCACTCGTCCTCGGTCAGCCCGGACTCCTGCTCGGCCGCGGCCTTGTGGTGCAGTCCGCCGACCGTGCCGCGGACGAAGCCGCCCACGAGCGTGAGCACCAGCTCCATCTCCACCTCGGACAGGCCCAGGCCGTCGACGGCGGCCAGCTCCGCCTCGTACTTGCGCATCAGGTTCGGTCCCAGGACCGGCCGGCCGGTGCCCACCGAGGCGGCCCAGGGGTGCCGGACGTAGAGGTCCCAGTTGGCCCGCGCGACGGCGGTCAGCCGGTCCCGCCAGTCCCCGGCCGGCGGTCCGGGCGGGACCTCGCCGAGCACGGCGTCGTACATCAGGTCGACCAGCTCGCCCTTGCCCGGCACGTGCGTGTACAGCGTCATCGCGCCGACCCCCAGCTCGGTCGCCAGCCGGCGCATGGTCACCGCGGCGAGTCCCTCGCGGTCGGCCAGGTCCACCGCGGCGGCCACGATCCGGTCGACGTCGAGCCCGGGGCGCGGGCCGGGCCGGCGCCCGGGCCCGGCCGGGGCCCGCCAGAGCAGGGCCATGGTGCGGGCGGGGTCGCCGCCGGTCGCGGACTCGGTCGCCATGGCTGCAGCCTCCTCCATCCGCTTGCCCGACCGTCTCCGTACCGCGTACGGTGGCGGTCGTCCAACGATCTCGTACGGCGTACGGAGGTAGTGGTGGGAGCGTGGGTGCGGATCCGGGGACTGGTCAAGGGGTACGGGGGACGGGTGGTCCTCGACGGGGTGGACCTCGACGTCGAGCCCGGCTCGGTGTGCGCGCTGCTGGGACCCAACGGCGCCGGCAAGACGACGGCGGTGCGCATCGCGACCACGCTGCTGCGGCCCGACGGCGGGCGGGTCGAGGTCGCCGGCGTCGACGTCGCCGCCCGGCCACGCGAGGTGCGCCGCCGGATCGGCGTGGTCGGCCAGCAGCCCGCGGTCGACGAGGTGCTCGGCGCCCGGGAGAACCTCGTGCTGTTCGGGCGGCTGCACCACCTCGACCGGGCCGCCGCCCGGCGGCGCGCCGGCGAGCTGCTGGCGCAGGTCGGGCTGCCCGACACCGGGGACCAGCCGGTCCGGGAGTTCTCCGGCGGCATGCGGCGCCGGCTGGACGTCGCCGCGGCGCTGGTGCTCGCCCCGGAGGTGCTGTTCCTCGACGAGCCGACCACGGGCCTGGACCCGGCCGGGCGGCGGGACGTGTGGGACGCGGTGCGCGACCTGGTCGCCCGGGGGACGACGGTGCTGCTCACCACCCAGTACCTGGAGGAGGCCGAGCGGCTGGCCGACCGGGTGCACGTGCTCGACGCCGGCCGGGTCGTGGCGTCGGGCACCCCGCGGGAGCTGACCGCGGCCATCGGCGGCGACCGGCTGGAGCTCGTCGTCACCGACGCGGCCCGCGCGGCGGAGGCCGCGGCGCTGGCCGAGCGGGTGGCCGCGGGGCCGCCGGTCCCGGACGCGCGGGACGACGGGGCGCGGGTGACCGTGCCCGTCTCGCGGCGGGCCGGCGTCGTCGGCGACGTGGTCCGCGCCCTCGACGGGGCCGGGATAGAGGTGGCCGACCTGGTGCTGCGGCCGGCCACGCTCGACGAGGCCTACCTGCGCATCACCGGCCGGTCCCGCCTGGGCGAGGAGGTGCCGGCGTGACCGCGGTCGTCGAGGAGACCGGCGGGCGGCTGCGCTGGGCGGTCACGGACGCGTTCACCGTCGCCGGTCGCGACGTCGCGCACTGGCGGCGGCAGCCGTCGGTGCTGCTGGTGAACCTGCTGTTCCCGGTCCTGCTGATGGTGGTCTTCGTGTACCTGCTGGGCGGCGGGATCCCCGTGCCCGGCGGCAGCTACCGCGACTTCATGGTCCCGGGGATGCTCGCGCTGGTCATGCTGTTCGGGCTCGAGGGGACGATGACCGCCGTCGTCACCGACACGCAGCGCGGCGTCACCGACCGGTTCCGGGCGCTGCCGATGGCGCCGTCGGCGGTCGTGGCCGGCCGCTGCCTGGCCGACCTCCTCTCCTCGGTCGCCGCCCTGACCGCCGTCGTGCTGGCCGGGCTGGCGATCGGGTGGGGGCCGCCGGTGGGCCCGGGGCTGGTCGCGGCGCTCGGCCTGCTGCTGCTCCTGCGGGTCGGCTTCCTGTGGGTCGGCATCTGGCTGGGGCTGCTGGCCCGGGACCCGTCGCTGGTCACGGCCGTGCAGATCCTGGTGTGGCCCTTCGCCTTCCTCTCCAACGTCTTCGTGCCGGTCGCCTCGATGCCGGCCTGGCTCGGGACGCTGGCGGAGTGGAATCCGGTGGCGGCCACCGTCACCGCCGTCCGGGAGCTGACCGGGGTGCCGGTCGCCGACACCGGGTGGGCCACGGAGCACGCCACACTGCTCGCCGTCGTCTGGCCGGTGCTGCTCACCGCGGTGTTCGCGGCGCTGAGCGTGCGGCGCTGGCAGGGGCTCTCCCGGTGACGCCGGCCGACTGACGGGGGGAGGCCGGGCGTCCACCGACCGGTGGACGCCCGGCCCACGGAACGGCCGTACCGCCGCCGGCCCCGGGCCGCCAGGCTCGTGCCATGACAGCGATCCAGACGGCGCCCGCTCCCGCGGCGGGGACGCGCGACGACGACGCGGTCCGCGTGCGCGGGCTGGTCAAGCGCTACGGCGACCGGGCGGTGGTCGACGGGATCGACCTCGACGTCCGGCGCGGTGAGGTGTTCGCCCTGCTCGGGCCCAACGGCGCGGGCAAGACGACGACGGTCGAGGTGCTCGAGGGGGGCGCCGGCGCGACGGCGGCGAGGTCGCCGTGCTGGGCGAGGACCCCGCGCGCGCCGGGCGGGCCTGGCGCGACCGCATCGGCGTCGTCGGGCAGTCCACCGGGGCCGGCAACGCGCTCACCGTCCGCGAGACCCTCGACCACTTCGCCCACTACCACGGCGCCCCCCGCGCCACCGCCGAGCTGCTCGCCGACGTCGGGCTGACCGAGGCCGCCGGCACCCGGGTGTCGCGGCTGTCCGGCGGGCAGCGGCGCCGGCTGGAGGTGGCGCTGGGCATCCAGGGCCGCCCCGAGCTGCTCTTCCTCGACGAGCCCACGACCGGCATGGACCCGGGGGCCCGCCGGTCGTTCTGGGGGCTGGTGCGCGGCCTGAGCCAGAGCGGCACCACCGTGCTCCTCACCACCCACTACCTCGACGAGGCCGCCGAGCTCGCCGACCGGGTGGGCGTGCTGGCCGCGGGCCGCCTGGTGGAGGTGGCGCCGCCCGCCGAGCTCGGCGCCGACCTGCGCCGGGTGGCCACCGTGCGGTGGACCGAGGACGGCGCCGTCCGCGAGGTGGTCACCCGCGAGCCGGCGGCGGTGCTGCGCGACCTGCTCGCCGCCTCCCCGGCCGGTGAGGTGCCCGGCCTGACCGTCACCCGGCCCGGCCTGGAGGAGGTCTACCTCTCCATGGTCGGCACCGCCCCGACCCGCGAGGAGGGCCCCCGATGACCGCCGTCCCGACCTCGGCCCCCGCCCGCCCGGCACCGCCGTCGGCCGCCGCCATCGGCCTGGCCCGCACGGCGATGGAGCTGCGCCTGTTCGTCCGCGACCCGGCGCAGGTGGTGTTCTCCTTCGCCTACCCGGTCGTGATGCTGCTGATCTTCGCGTCGGTGTTCGAGGGCGAGGACCGGCCCGGCGGGGTGCCCTTCGCGCAGTACTTCCTCGCCGGCATCGCGGCCACCGGGATCATGCTGACCAGCTTCCAGGCGGTCGGGACGGCGATCGCCGAGGAACGCGACCGCGGCGACCTCGCCCGGCTGCAGACGCTGGGCACGCCGGCGCTGGGCTACTTCCTCGGCAAGGCCGGGCAGGTGCTGGTGACGACGGTCCTGCAGCTGGCGCTGCTGCTCACCGTCGCCGCGACCGCCTTCGACGTGGCGCTGCCCACCGAGCCCGGCCGCTGGCTGACCTTCGCCTGGGTGGCCGTCGGTGGGGCGGCGGCCGGCACGGTGCTCGGCATCGCGGTCGCCTCGGTCGGCAGCAGCCGGTCGGTCGGCAACGGGATCAGCGCCTTCGCCGTCGTCCTGCAGTTCTTCTCCGGGGTCTTCTTCGTCTTCTCCGAGCTGCCGCCGTGGATGCAGGAGGTGGCCGCGGTCTTCCCGCTGAAGTGGATGGTGCAGGGGATGCGCTCGGTGTTCCTGCCCGACTCGGCCGCCGCGGTGGAGCCGGCCGGCAGCTGGGAGCACGGGACCACTGCCCTCGTGCTGGCCGCATGGGTGATCATCGGGCTCGTGGTCTGCGCCCGCGCCTTCCGCTGGCGCCGCACGGCATGAGCCTGCGGCACCGGCTGGCCGCCGCCTTCCTCCCCACCGGGGGCGAGGAGGGCGGCGAGCCGCTGTCCGCGCGCGGGTGGCGGGCCACGGTCGTCGGGATGCACGTCATCTCGGCGGTGCTGTGGGTGCTGGCGGTGGTCAGCGTGCTCTCCGGCGAGGTGACCGGACCGGGCGAGCAGGGACCGGTCCTCGCCGTCCTCGGGGTGCTGGCGCTGTCCTACGTCCTCGCCGGCGGGCCGGCCGTCGCCGGCGGCCACCCGCACCGGGCCCTGGTCCACCTCGTCGTCGTGGTCGTCTCCTTCGGGTTCCTGGGCTGGCTGGCGCCGGGGCTGCTGTTCCTGCTGTTCCTCGCCTACCCGCAGGTGTGGTTCGTCGTGCAGGGCCGGCTCAGCGGGATCGCCTGGACGGTGCTGCTGGCCGGGGCCAGCGCGATCGGGCCGGTCGCCGGCACCGACCCGGGGGGCACGCCGCTGGAGGTCCTGCGGGAGTCGCTGGTCAGCCTGGCGTTCAGCCTCGCCCTGGGGCTGTGGATCAGCCACGTGCTGCACCAGAGCGCGGAGCGCGCCTCGCTGATCGCGCAGCTGGAGGCCACCCGCACGGAGCTGGCCGCGGCCGAGCGCGAGCGTGGCGTGCTGGCCGAGCGGGAGCGGCTGGCCCAGGAGGTGCACGACACCCTCGCGCAGGGCTACACGTCGATCGTCGTGCAGGCACAGACGGCGGCGGCGCTGCTGTCCGCCGACCCCGCGGCCGCCCGGGAGCGGCTGGCGGTGATCGAGGACGTCGCCCGCGACAACCTCGCCGAGGCGCGCGCGGTGGTGGCGGCGTTCCGCCCGGTGGCGCTCGACGGGTCGACGCTGGTGGAGGCGCTGCAGCGGCTGGCCGCGCGGTTCGCCCGCGAGACCGGTCTGCAGGTGCGGGTCGACACCGGGGCGCTCGACGGCCTGCCGGCGCTGCGCACCGACGAGGAGGTCGTGCTGCTGCGCGGCGCCCAGGAGGCGCTGACCAACGTCCGGCGGCACGCGGGCGCGTCGGCGGTCGTGCTGCGGCTGGCGCGGGTCGGCACGCAGGTGTCGGTGCACGTGGAGGACGACGGCGTGGGCTTCGACCCGTCGGCGGTCACCGTCTCGGGCCTGGAGGGGCTGCGCGGGCGGGTGGCGCAGGTCGGCGGCGAGGTCGACGTCGCCTCGGCGCCGGGCTCGGGCACGCGGGTGACGGTGCGGGTGCCCGGCTCGTGATCAGGGTGCTGGTGGTCGACGACCACCCGGTGGTGCGCGGCGGGCTGGTCGGCTGGCTGGCGGCGCAGGAGGACCTCGACGTCGTCGGGGAGGCCGGTGACGGGCTGGAGGCGCTGGCGCGGGTCGCCGAGCTGTCGCCCGACGTGGTGCTCATGGACCTGCGCATGCCGCGCATGGACGGCGTCACCGCGATCGAGCGGCTGGCCGCCGCCCACCCCGGCGTCCGGGTGCTCGTGCTGACCACCTACGACACCGACGCCGACATCGTGCGGGCGGTGGCCGCCGGCGCCACCGGCTACCTGCTCAAGGACGCCCCGCTGCCGCAGCTGGCCGACGCCGTCCGCGCGGCCGCCCGCGGGGAGACGGTGCTCGCCCCGCCGGTGGCCGCCCGGCTGGTGTCGCAACTGCGCGCGCCCGCCGTGGAGGCGCCGACCGCGCGCGAGCTCGAGGTGCTGGCCGGGGTGTCGCGCGGGCTGACCAACGCCGAGATCGGCCGGGAGCTGTTCATCGGCGAGGCGACGGTGAAGACCCACCTGCTGCGGGTGTTCGCCAAGCTCGGCGTCGACGACCGCACCCGCGCGGTGATGGTCGCCGTCGAGCGCGGCCTGCTCCCCGGCCCCGGCTCCCGCTAGGTCCACAGGTGCCCTTGTCGCGCTAATGGCTCCCCGCGGCGTCGAGGAGGGCCTGGCCGGCGTCGCTGCGCCAGTAGAGGACCTCGCGTCCCGACCGGCGTCGCTCGAGCAGGCCGGCGTCGAGCAGCACCCGCAGGTGGCCGCCGACGCTGCCCAGCGGCAGCCCGGTCCCCGCGACGAGGGCGCTGGTGCTGCGCGGCGCGTCGAGGGCGGTGAGGACCCGCGCCCGGTTGCGGCCGAGCAGGCGCACCAGTGCGCCGGGGAGCGGAGCGGGCCCCGTAGCGAGCACGCCGGTGACCGGGTAGACGACCGCGTAGGTGTCCGGCAGCCGCCAGCTCACCCAGCTGCCGCGGCTGTGCGCGGCGATGAACAGCAGGTCGCGGCCGCGGATGTCGCGCGGCGGGTGGGGGTTCGCGTTGACCTGCAGCCGGCCGTGCTCGAGCCAGCGAACGCCCGGGGCGATGCCGTCGAGCGCGGCCGACCAGCCGCCGCCGCTGAGCCGGGCGGTCCGCGCGACGACGTCGGCGCGCAGCACCCGCAGCCGCCGCGGCCACTCCGCGCGGATGGTGTGGTCCCAGGTCCAGCGCAGCAGGTCGGCGGCGGTGCGGGCGAGACCGGAGGCGGTCGGCAGCGGCGGCGGGACCGGCCCGGTGGCGACCTCGAGGTCGGCGCGGACGGCGTCGTCGTCGAGGGACTCGAGGAACGCCAGCTCCTCGTCGAGGGCGAGGTCGGGCGCCGCCGGCGGCACGGTGAGGAAGTCGGCGGTCCAAGTGGGCCCGAAGGCCGCGCGGAGCAGGGCGGCGCCGACCGGGTCGCCGTCGAGCCGGTCGCGGAAGGCCGCGGCGTGGGCGTCGCGCCAGGGGCGGTGCCACGGCGGCACCGGCGGCCCGGTGAGCATCCGCAGGCCCGCCAGCGTCTCGGTGAGCTGCGAGGTGCCGAAGCGGGCGCGGGCCATCACGTCGGCGTCGACGATGAACTCACCCACCTTTCGACCGTAGGCGAAACCGTGGGTCCCGCGCGCAGCCGGGGCGACGGTTCCGGCGTGCGCACCTACCGGGAGCTGTTCGCCTCGTCCGAGTTCCGCGCGCTGTGGACGGCGGGCGCGCTGACCACGGCGGCCTCGACCGCGTCGTCGCTGGCGCTGGCCGCCCTGGTGCACCGGTCGACCGGGTCGGCCCTGCTGACGGCGGTGGCGATGTTCGGCCCGTCGACGGCGCAGGCCCTCGGCGCGACGACGCTGATGTCGGCCGCCGACGCCAGCCCGCCGCGGCGCACCCTGGTGCTGGTCGCGGCGGTGTCGACGGCCGCGCTGGCGCTGCAGGCGCTGCCCGGGCTCGGGACGACGGCGCGGCTGCTGCTGGTCGTGGGTGTCGCCTTCGCGGTCTCGGTCGGCGCGGGCGCGCGGTGGGGGCTGCTCGCGCACATCGTGCCGGCCTCGGCGTTCGCGCTGGCCCGGTCCACCGTGAACGTCGCCGTCGGCGCGTTCCAGGTGGTCGGCTTCGCCGCCGGCGGCGTGCTGCTGACCGTGCTCTCGACGACGCAGGTGTTCGTCCTCGCCGCGCTCGTGTCGGCCGTGGCGGTACCCGTGCTGCGGTTCGGCCTCGCCGAGCGGCCGCCGCGGCGGCCGGCGCGGGTCGGGCTCGGCGAGACCGTGCGGGGCAACCGGCTGCTGCTGGCGAGGCGGGACACCCGCACGCTGCTGGTCGCGCTGTGCCTGCCCAACGGGCTGGTCGTGGGGTGCGAGGCGCTGTTCGTGCCGTACGCGGGGGAGCGGGCCGGGTGGCTGCTGGCGACCGGGGCGCTCGGGATGATGGCCGGCGACCTGGCGGTGGGGCGGGTGCTCACCCCCGCCGGACGGCGCCGGACCAACACCGCGCTGCGCGTCCTGCTGGCCGCGCCCTTCCTGGCGTTCGCCGCCGGGCCGGACGTGCCGGTGGCCGCGGTCCTGGTCGGGGTGGCCACGGTCGGCTACGGGGCCTCGCTGGCGCAACAGGAGTGGCTGGTCGCGCTCACGCCCGAGGAGCTGCGGGGGCAGGTGCTCGGGGTGGAGTCGGCGGCGCGGATGACCGCGCAGGGGGTGTGCGCGGCGCTGGCCGGTGGGCTGGCCGACGTCGTCTCCGCCGGACCGGCGATGGCGGTGCTGGCGCTGGCGTCGCTGGTGGTGTCACTGGCGCTCGTGCCCGGGCTGCGGAGGGCGGCTGATCGGGCTTCGGCAAGGGGTCGCGGACGACTGTGGACGAGCCACTGAGCTGGGGATTCACGTCGTGCTGTGGCTCGGACTCCGGTATTCTTCGATCATGTGTTCGAGCGGGTGGGAGGCCGGTGACGTCCTCGACGACGTCGCCGCGCTGGTCGCCGAGCGCAACCGGATCGACGCCGCGCTGGCCCGCCGGGTGCGGGCCGCGGAACTGTCCCAGGCCCCCGAACGCGACGGGCAGAAGAGCATGGCGTCCTGGCTGCGCGGGCACTGCCGGCTGTCCGGGTCAGAAGCGGCGCGGCTGGTCGGCAACGGCCGGGCGCTGGAGCACCTGCCGGCCCTCGCCGAGGCCCATGACGCCGGCTGGGTGACCGCGGCCCAGGTGGCCGAGGCCGCGCGGGTGGTCACGCCGGCGCGGCGGGCGGCGTTCGCCGCCGCCGGGATCGACCTGGGCGAGGTCGACGGGGTGCTCACCGGGGTGGCGGTCGAGCAGGACCACGCCGCGCTGGTCGCGGTGGTCCAGCACTACCAGCACGCCTGCGACCCCGACGGGCCCGAACCCGATCCGACCGAGGGCCGGTCGCTGACGGTGGTCAAACACGCCGATGGCAGCGTGAGCTTCCGCGGGCACCTGGATGCCGTGGGTGGGGAGAAGGTGCAGACCGCCCTCGAGGCGCACGTGCAGGCCGACCGGCCGGCCGGAGACGAGCGGACCCGGGCCCAGCGGCAGGGTGACGCGCTGGGTCCAGCTCGCCGACAACGCCCTGGCCTCCGGTGCGTTGCCGGTACTGCGCACCGTCAAGCCGCACATCGCGGTGCGGGTGGACCTCGACGACCTGGCCGACCCCGCCACCGGCCCCGGCACGGCCACCATGGGCTTCGGGGCGACGATCTCCGCGGCCCGGGCGCGCTGGCTGGCCTGCGACGGGGCGATCTCCCGGGTGGTGTTCGGACCCGACGGGGTGCCCCTGGACCTCGGGCGCAGCCGGCGGCTGGTCAGCCGGCAGCTGCGCCGCGCGGTCGAGCTGCGCGACGGCGGGTGCGTGTTCGCCGGCTGCGATGCGCCGACCCACTGGGCCGACGTGCACCACCTGGTGCACTGGATCGACGGCGGCGAGACCAGCCTCGACAACAGCGCGCTGCTGTGCGAGCGGCACCACACCAAGGTCCACCACGGGTTCCGCGTCGAGCGACAACCCGGCGGGCGATGGCGCACCTACCGGCCGGACGGCACCGAGATCACCGTCCCCGCACCGCTGGCTCCCGCCGCCTGACCCCCTACGGCTCGACCACCCGGCGCTCGGCGGTGAGCTCGCTCGGGGTGTCGCCGGTGTTCACCGTCGCGCTGGGCTCCACCAGCAGCACCTGCGCGCCCTCCGGCGAGTACGGCTGGTGCGGCGTCCCTCTCGGCACCACGTAGAGCTGGCCGGGGCCGAGGGTGACGTCACCGTCGTCCATGCGGATGGTGAGCGAACCGGAGAGCACGAGGAACACCTCGTCGGTCTCGGGGTGGCTGTGCCGGGTGAACTCGCCGCGGGTGTGCACGACGCGGACGTCGTAGTCGTTGAGCACGGCCACGGTGCGCGGCGACCACGGCCGGTCGATGGTGGCCAGGACCGCGGCCAGGTCCACGGGGCCCGTCACGACGTCACCGGCGCAGGGGCCGCGGCGAGCGCCCGGTCGACGAGGTCGAGCAGCCGTCGACTCACCTCCGGACGGCGCTCCATCTGCACCATGTGCCCGGCGCCCGGGTAGACGGCCAGCTCCGCCGTCGGCAGCGCCGCCGCGAGCGTCCGGCTGTGCTCCACCGGGCACAGTCGGTCGGCGTCCCCGACGGCCACCAGCGTCGGGACCTCCGCCAGCGCCTCGAGGGCCTGCGCGCGGTCGTGCTCGGAGAGCGTGGGCATGAAGGCGGCCACCGTCTCGGCGGAGCAGGCGCGGTGCACCTCCATCGCCGCCCGGACGTCCGCGGGGTCGGCGGCCGCTCCGAAGATCAGCTTCATGTCGAGCGGGCCGACGGCGCTGGGCCGGCCGGCCTGCTCGGCCCGGACCGCCCGCTCGCTGAGCGCGGGGAGCAGCCGCCGCACGACCCTCGCCACCCGCCGCGGCAGCCCGAAGGTCACCGCGTCGAGCTCACCGGCGCTGGTGCCCACGAACGCCGCCCCGACGACGCGGTCGCCGAACAGCTCGGGACGCTGCTCGGCCAGGGCCATGAGCGTCATGCCGCCCATGGAGTGGCCGCCGAGCACCACCGGCCCGTCGGGGGCGACCTCCTCGAGCACCCGCGCCAGGTCGCGGCCGAGCTGCTCGATCGTGGCCCGGTCCCGCGGCGTCGGGCCCGAGGCGCCGTGGCCACGGTGGTCGTAGGTGACCACCCGCAGGTCGGGACGCGTCTCCAGCAGGTCGCGCACCTGCCCGGCCCACAGCCGGGAGGACTGCACCCACCCGTGGGCGAGGACGACCGTCGCGGTGGGCTGCTCCGCGCCGAACTCCTCGACGTGCAGGTCGACGCCGTCCTCGGTGGTCACCGTGCGGACGCGGCCCAGCGGTGGGGGAGCGGGCTGGGGCGCGGGCGGCCGCGTGGCGCGACGGCGGCGGGCCAGGACGGCCCCGGCGGCGAGGAGGCCGAGACCGGCGGCGGTGGTGGACGTGCGCATGGCGGCGGGCTCCCGGGAGGTCAGGCGGGGACGGCGGCGCGCCGACCGGCGCGCAGCTCGTACGACTCGGCGTCGAAGCGCCGCATCTGGCGCATGAAGGTCACGGTGTGGGTGGGCCAGAGGGTGAAGTTGCGCCCCTGCTCGTCGCGGTACCAGGACCGGCAGCCACCGGCGTTCCACACGGTGTCGGTGAGCTCGGTCTGCAGCCGGGCGTCGTAGGCCTCCTGCGCCGACCGGCGCACCTCCAGGACATCGGCGCCGGCCTCCCGCATCGTCCGGAGCGCCGCGACGACGTAGCGGATCTGCGCCTCGATCATCAGGACGACGGAGGTGTGGCCGAGCACGGTGTTCGGGCCGAACAGCAGGAACAGGTTGGGGAAGCCGGCCACGGTCGTGCCGCGGTGGGCCTGGACGCCGGAGCGGTCCCACTCCTCCTGCAGCGTGCGGCCCTCGCGGCCGGTGAGCCGGTGGGCCAGCGGGATGTCCATCACCCGGAACCCGGTGCCGTAGACGATCACGTCGACCTCGTGCTCGGTGCCGTCGGCGGCGACGACGGAGTGCGGGCGGACCTCGGTCACCGGGGACGCGACCACCTGCACGTTCGGCCGGGTCAGCGCCGGCAGGTAGTCGTCGCTGACGATCACCCGCTTGCAGCCGATGGCGTAGTCCGGTGTGAGCCTGGCGCGCAGCTCGGGGTCCGGGACCTGCCGCTCCAGGAAGGCGAGCGACTGCTTCTCGAACAGCGACCGCAGCCGGCCGCCGCCGATGAACGCGCGCAGCCGGGCCTCCCTGTTCAGGTACTGCAGGCCGCGGGCCAGCCGCAGGAAGCCCGGCACGACGGCCTGCAGCCGGTGCTCGCGCTCGGTGTAGGCGCGGTCGGCCCGCGGGATCACCCACGGCGGCGTCCGCTGGACGACCACGACCCGCGCCGCGGTCTTCTGCAGCTCGGGCACGAACTGCGCGGCCGAGGCGCCGGTGCCCACGACGGCGACCCGCTTGCCGGCGAGGTCGACCGAGTGGTCCCAGCGGGCGGAGTGGAACGCCGGGCCGCGGAACGTCTCGATGCCAGGGACCTCGGGCAGGTGCGGCTCCACCAGGCACCCGGCGCCGCTGACCAGCACGTCGGCGGTGAGGCTGCCGCGCGTGGTCTCCAGCCGCCACAGCAGCGCGTCGTCGTCCCACCGCCCGGCGACGACGTCGGTGCCGCAGTGCAGGTGGGGGAGGACGCCGTGCTCGGCGGCGACCTGCTCGAGGTACCCGCGGATCTCGGCCTGCCGCGAGTAGACGTGCGACCAGTCCTTCTTCGGCGCGAAGGAGAACGAGTAGAGGTGGCTCGGGACGTCGCACGCCGCGCCGGGGTAGGTGTTGTCCCGCCAGGTGCCGCCGAGCCCGTCGGCGCGCTCGAGGACGACGAAGTCGTCGATGCCGGCCCGCCGCAGCGCGACGGCGGCGCCGATGCCGGAGAACCCGCTGCCGACGACGACCACCCGGGCGTGCGCGGGGAGGGGGTCAGGGGCGTGCCGCGACGTCGTCGTCGTGGCCTGGGACACGGGACCTCCAGGGGCTCGGGGTGTGAGGAGCCTCGCACGGGGTCCGCGCGGACCGGCGGGCATCCGGACCGGGCGCGCCGCGGCCCGTAGGCTGGGTCTCCGTGAGTCTCACCATCGGGATCGTCGGGCTGCCCAACGTCGGCAAGTCGACGCTGTTCAACGCGCTGACCAAGAACGACGTCCTGGCGGCCAACTACCCCTTCGCCACGATCGAGCCGAACGTCGGCGTCGTGGGAGTGCCCGACGAGCGGCTGGGCCGGCTGGCGGAGCTGTTCTCCTCGCAGAAGGTCGTGCCGGCGACGGTGTCGTTCGTCGACATCGCCGGCATCGTGCGCGGCGCCAGCGAGGGGCAGGGGCTGGGCAACAAGTTCCTCGCCAACATCCGCGAGAGCGACGCCATCTGCCAGGTGATCCGCGTGTTCACCGACCCCGACGTGGTGCACGTGGAGGGCAAGGTCTCCCCACGCGACGACATCGAGACGATCAACACCGAGCTCGTCCTCGCCGACCTGCAGACGCTGGAGAAGGCGATCCCGCGGCTGGAGAAGGAGGCGCGCAAGGACAAGGAGCGCGCGGCGCTGGTGTCCGCGGCCCAGGCCGCCGTCGAGGTGCTCAACACCGGGCAGACGCTCTTCGCCGCCGGCGTCGACCCCGCGCCGCTGCGCGAGCTGACGCTGCTGACCACCAAGCCGTTCCTGTACGTCTTCAACGTCGACGCCGACGAGCTGGCCAACGAGTCGCTCATCGCGGAGCTGCGGGAGCTGGTGGCGCCGGCCGAGGCGATCCTGCTCGACGCCAAGACCGAGTCCGAGCTCGTCGAGCTGCCCGCCGAGGAGGCCGCGGAGCTGCTGGAGTCGATCGGCCAGAGCGAGCCGGGCCTCGACCAGCTCGCGAAGGTCGGCTTCCGCACGCTGGGGCTGCAGACCTACCTGACGGCGGGCCCGAAGGAGGCGCGGGCCTGGACCATCCCCGTCGGCGCCACCGCGCCGCAGGCCGCCGGCGTCATCCACACCGACTTCCAGCGCGGCTTCATCAAGGCCGAGGTCGTGTCCTACGACCAGCTGATGGAGGCCGGCTCCATGGCGGAGGCCAGGTCCCGCGGCTGGGTGCGCATCGAGGGCAAGGACTACGTCATGGCCGACGGCGACGTCGTGGAGTTCCGCTTCAACGTGTAATAGGGCCTGTTTTCGCAGGTCGGCGCCCTGCGGTGGTCCTCCAGTCAACACCCAGTCAACGAAAATTTGCGTTCCAGGCCCTCGCCGGGGCCGGCTCGCCCCCTTTGAGGTCCGGTTTGACCGCGCGACGGACGACGCTCGTCGGGCACGCGCGAGGTCGGTCCGTAGGCCACTGCGGCGTCGCAGCTGAAGGCGGCAGGCGCCGCGGCGGAGGAGTACTGGAGATCGAGCGCTGGATGCGTCAGCGATCTCCAGTAGTGCTCCGGTCGGCCTCCGGTCCGAAGGATCCGAAGGATTCGACGAGCATCGCCTGCGCGGCGGCCCGAGTGCGGTCCTCCGCGCTCGGCCACAGGTGGGAGTACGTGGACAGCGTGGTCGTCGCGGACGAGTGCCCGAGGGCGCGCTGGACGGTGACGACGTCGCAGCCCGAAGCGATCAGCCCCGAGGCGTAGAAGTGCCGGAGGTCGTGCAGGCGCAGCCCGGGGACCGCGGCGGCCGTGGTCGCGGTGCGCCAGCGGTGGCCGACGGTGTTCTGGTGCGGCGGCTGATCGCCCTCTCCGGTGAACATCCAGCCGCTGTCCCGGGGCTGAGCGGCAACGTGTGCGGCCAGCATCTCGACCAGTCCTGGTGCCAGGAAGACGACGCGCTCGCTGCCGTACTTGGGCGGCCGGACCTCGACCTGGCTACCACCGGCACGTTGCACCTGGCGGGCGACGGTGAGGGTGCGACGCAGGAAGTCGACGTCCTCGACCCGGAGGCCGGCGGCTTCGCCGAGCCGGAGTCCGGCGAACGCGCACAGCGCGACGAACGGCCGGAAGGCCGGGTCGGCCGCCTCGAGGACGGCGCCCACCTGTGCCGCCGTGGGGAGGGTCATCGCGGCTTGAGGGCGACGGCGGCGGGGGAGTGCTACGCCCACGCTGGGATCGGTCGGGATGAGCTTGTCCGCGACGGCGCCGCGCAGCACGGCGCGGACGTTGTTCATCCGGGTGTGCACGGTGCCGGGGGCGAGTCCGCGGTTGACCATCCCCTTGACCCAGCCCTCGACGTGCGAGCGGCGGAGTGACCGCAGCGGCAGGTCGGCGAAAGGCACGGAGTTGGCGGCCAGTCTCATCGCCAGGACCGTCCCCGGTGCCCACACCTGCCGTTCGGACCAGTCGGCGTAGAACTCGGCGAAGGTGATCCGGCCTGCGCCCGGATCGATGTAGGTGCCTCGTGCGACGTGGGCGGTCTGCTCGTCGAGCCACCGTTGTGCGTCGCGCTTCAGGGCGAAGGACTTGGCCACCTGGCGGCCCGACGGGTCGCGGAACTGGGGTCGGTAGCGGAGGCCCTTGCCGTCTTGTGGTGTCGGCACCAATCGGCCCGTGACCGGGTCCTTCCGGCGCCACCGGTCCTGGATGCTCGCCACGGGGACCTCCAGCCGGCCGCGTGATGACGGTTCGGGTGCCGGTCACCGTAGCCGGGTGGCACGACGGGTCGGGTGGTGTCCAACTGCCACCGCGGTGCGGGGTCCGTGCTCGTTCGGCCTGGCGTGTGGCGGCTCAGTTCGCCTGTGCCCGTCGGCGATCGCCGAGCCACCCGTCGACGTCTTCGCGCCGGTAGACGACCCGGCGGCCGAGCCGGAATCCGACGGGGCCCGTACCGAGGTGCCGCCAGTAGCGGAGAGTCGCAACAGGGGTCCGGAGGTAGGCCGCGACCTCGACGAGGGTCATGAGGTCGCTGCCACTGCTCGGGGCGTTGGTCGAGGTCACAGGAGGCTCCCGGATGGCGGCTGGCGGGCTGACGGCGAGGCGACCACTGCACCCAGCACCATTCGGCCGCCTCACCCAGCAGTCAGCCTGAGCAACCATCTCCAGTCCGCATGCAGTGCAGACAGAAATCGGTGCTCAGGTGATCGAGCCGCGGCGTGCGTGTCGTCGTGCTCGCAACTGACGCTGGTCCTCGACCAGGCCGCTCCGCACGAAGGATCGGCGGCGGTAGGCCTCGAGGACGGCGCCGAGCGCGTCGGACAGGTCGAGCAGGTCGCGGTCGTAGATGCGGCCGTCGTCGACCTGGCGAGCGAGCTCGGCGAGCACGCAAGGCCAGTCCCGGCGCGTTGGTGCGACGGGGACGGGTACCTCGACGCGCCGCTCGACGACCTCCACGGCGGACCGCCCCGATGCGGCGGCTCGGGTCTGCTCCCAGGAGCGGTGCCGGCAGGTGGCGGAACACCACTTCGGGATCGGGCCGCGGCGACGTGGGGTGATGGGTCCGCCGCACCAGGCGCAGGTGGTGGCCGCGTTCCGCCGTCCTGGCGAGTGCGCGGTGCTGTCCGCTGCTTCCGACTGCTTCGGCTCGCTCTGCGCTCGCTCCGCCTTCTGGCGCCGACGGCGCTCCGCCTCAGCTCGTCGACTTCTGTAGTCCGCCGTTCCCTTGCTGCCCATGCCGTCGACGTTGCTGTGCGGCCTCCAGTTACTCGACACCACGAATTGCCCGACCCGACAGTGCATGAGGTGTGTCGCCTCATGACCGTGCGTGTCTCCAGTGTTCGAGAGACCGCGAAAGCTGCCCTGGCTGCTGTCGTGGAGCGAGCCGCTGGCGGTTCGGAGCGAACGGTTGGGAGGTGTCCCTGAAGGCGGCTGTAGGGACATTGGCCCGGGTGCTCGAGGTGCAGCAGAGTCGGTCAGCCTCACATGCAAGGAGTTCACCGACCCGGGGGCAGTCCCACCTGAACCGCCAAGAGCCATTCCCATGCCCGACGTGGACCTGGCAGATCCCCCGTCGTACGTGGGAACCACCGACGGCCCTCATGCGCCGTTCCCGGCCTTCGGTCCAAGCTCGATGGGCCCCAGGACGGTGGCGGCGTGTCCCTGCCGCCGAAACTCAACCCTGGGCCGGACCTCGTTGACCGCTGACCCCGGAGGGAGGACCGTGCATGCGTCCCAGTCGGTGTCGGCGGGCGACGGCTGCACCCCCGACGGTCGGGAGGAGTGCCATGCGGCGATCGGCAGCCCTCGTCGCCCTGACGTGCGGGGCGTGGGCACTGGCAGCGCCGGCGTCGGCCCAGGAGCCGACGATCGTCACGAACCTCGAGGCGGGCACGTTCACCTCGTCCCTGCCGGGGTGCTCGACCGGCACGTTCGTGGACGTGTTCCTTGGCGGTGGAGGCGCCTTCCGGAGCGGCAAGGTGTCGAGCCACGAGCACCACGCGTTCACGGTGCGCAAGATCTTCAGCTGCGAGGGCGGGACGTTCACGGTGATCTTCCACCCACAGATCACGAACGCACTCCCGAGCGGCTGCGAGGAGGCCGGCCCCTTCGCCGTGATCGGCGGTACGGGCGTCTTCGACCGGCTCAGTGGACAGGGCGACTTCTGCCTCGTCCCGGTGGACGGGGGGACGGAGACCTTCACGGGGTCGTTCCGCCTGGACTGATCGTGCAGCAGCGGGCGTGGTCGCCCTGGCTCAGCGGGCCACCGTGCGGAGGTCCATGGTCGGTACAGGCCGACCCCCATCGCGCCGCCGCCGACGACGGAAGTTGCGATGCCCGCACCCCCGGTGAGGGTGTCCCTTAGAAGACGTTGCATTAGTTCGTCGGGAGTCGTCGGGCACAGATCAGGGTGACGGCCAGGCGGGCCAGCGCGGTGATCGTCACGGCGGTGCGGTCGTAGCGCAGCGCCAGGCGTTTGTAGGACAGCAG